>JAGVBM010000046.1 GCA_020059765.1 Bacillota bacterium | reverse complement strand
GCTGCCACAGCCGTCCCGAGAGCCGTATGAATCGGGATGTGAAACAGAGCCACCAGCATCCCGATCATGATTCCCGAGCCGCCCGCACCGGCAAATCCCAATAAGATACTTATGAAGAACATGGATAGAAAAATAGCCATTATAGATTGGCCGGTCGGCGTTTATGCCAATCGGTCGATGTTTGAAAGGCGTGTCCTAAAGCAAACAATGTTTCTTCCTGGAATGCTTTTGCGATGATCTGCAGCCCTGTCGGCAGGCCCCCTCGATCCATTCCCATCGGAATGGAGATTGCCGGAACACCCGCATTCGTAAAAGGGGTATTGAATATCGGCAGCCCTGTTTTTGAAATCCCAAACGGAGCGCTCGTCGGCGTGCTGGGGGTTATCCAAGCATCAACTTGCTGCAGTTGCTCATTCATTTCTTTTTGAAAGATCGAGCGAATCCGCTGCGCCCGCAGATAATCGACAGATGACAGCCGCAGGCCGATTTCAATCGCTTCGCTGATGCTCTTGCCAAACAGATGGGGGTTCTTCTCATAGGCGTCCTGATGATAGGCGGCAGCCTCCGCCCGCATAATGAGCCAATGGGCCGCGTTAGCGTCGTGAAAACTGGCGGGCAGCTCCACCTCCCGCACATGCACGCCAAGGTCTCGAAACACGTGCAAAGCCGTTTCAAAGTGCTGCCGAAGATCATCATCCAAACCGTCCGTAAAGAACGAACGGGGAACTCCCACCGTCATGCCGCGCACATCGCGTTGCAAAGCACGTTGAAAATCGGGCACAGGCACATCTGCCGAACCGGGATCCGCGCTGTCATACCCGGCCATGACCGTGAGCAAAAGGGCGGCATCGGCCGCCGATTTCGCGAACAAGCCTGTATGATCAAGACTCCAGCTGAGAGCGATGACGCCGTGCCGGCTGATGCGTCCATACGTCGCTTTCAACCCGGTCAGCCCATTATACGCGGCAGGCCGCAGCACAGAACCTGCGGTTTGCGTCCCGAGCGAGAACAGGGCCATTGAGGCGGCCAATGCCGCTGCAGAACCGGCGCTCGATCCGCCGGGCGTGTGATTTAGATTCCATGGATTCCGTGTCTTCGGGGGCCCGCCCAGAAACGCGTACTCGGTCGTTGTGGTCTTGCCGAGCAGAATGGCACCCGCTTTTTTCAATTGTATCAGAACTGTGGCGTCGAAATGCGGAACAAAATCAGCATCCGCTTGCGATCCGCCTGTTGTGCGAATGCCCGCTGTGTAAAAAAGATCTTTTGCCGCAAAAGGAATGCCGAACAGGGGACCGATCGGTCCCCCTCGCATCAGCATCGTTTCCATTTCACGCGCAGCCGCCAGCGCTGCTTCAGGAAGGACGGTGATCCACGCTTGAATCTTCCCGTCCAGCCGCCCAATTCGATCAAGGCACGCCTGCGTAAGTTCAACCGGTGAAAGTTGATGCTGTTTCATGAGGGCCATCGCTTGCGATATGTCGAGTTCACAAATTTCATGTCTGTCCATCGGGATCACCTCACGAACCCTGAAGGTTCCGTCTCCCTCGGAACCGGGGACTGTCTCACACGCTGCCGATGCAGTTCCGCCTCGGAGGCGGGAGCATATTGTTCATACAAGTCAGGCCGGTAGGTCTGCAAGAACCCGATTTGTTGGCGAGTCTTCTGCACCTCGGAGATATCCAGCTCCACCCGCAGGGATTGATGAGGCTGATCATCCAACGCCTGCGTTAGCGGTGTTCCGAGCGGATGGAAGGCGCATGTTTTTCCATAGTAGTGCAGATTGATTTCCGATCCGTCGGTATCGAGAATGCTTTCAATCCCACCTCGATTGACGCCAATCACATAGACATGGTTTTCGCGTGCCCGAGCGGCGCATTCCTGCAGCCACATCTCTGACCGATCGAGCCCGCTCGACGCCGAGGGGATCACAATCACATCCGCCCCCTGCAGCGCCAGCGCTCGTGCGGCCTCCGGAAACGAGCGATCATAGCAGATGAGAATCCCCAATCGAAAAGCTCCCAGATCAAACACCGGCAGTTCGCTGCCTGCTTGAAAATAATAGGTTTCATCCGTTCTCATCGTAGGCAGAGAGATTTTAGGGATATGCGTTTTTCGATACTGTCCGACTTTCTCACCGTTTTTGTTCACAATCAACGCCGTATTGTAGAAATAGAGCTGCTCCCGGCTGACCGTTTTTTCAAAAATAGTTCCGACAAGGGCGGTTTGATAGAATTTCGCTTTTTCGGCCAGCCATTGATAGGTCGGGCCGTCGCTCGATTCCGCAGATGCAAAATAGGTGTCATCCACCGTGACGCTTTTGTAGGGGACGGTCATCAATTCCGGAAATACGACCAAATCCGCCGATTGCTGTTGCAAAGCGCTGTCCAGATCCCGGCTCAGCTCTTCCATTCGTTGTTCATAGCCTGTATTGCAAGGACCGCTCTGTAAGGCGAGAACAGAAATATGCATGGGTATCCCTCTTTTTTATTTGGCAAATTGCGGATCGACAATCACATCGTAGGCGACATCTTCTTTTAAGTTGCCGACGAATTTTTGAATATCCATGGCGTTTTTGAACGCTTCCTGGGTGACTAACGCGGATTTCGGATACACGTTGCTGTCAATCATGCGCTGCACCGCTTGATCGACGACTGTCGGCGCCAGATCGGGAAACTCTTTCCGGGCGATTTCTTTTGCCTTGCTCGGATTCGCATGGATGAAATCCAGTGACTGCTGCAGCGAAGTCACGAAACTTTTCACCAGCGCCGGATCTTTCTCAATCAACGCTTTCGACGTATTGAACGTGGAAAACGCATATTCCGGGAAATCTTTCGTAAAGTCGTAGACGATCTTCAATCCCTGGGCAACTCCTTGGTCTGCCTGCGGTTCATAGGCCACAGCAACATCCGCTTGTCCCGCCAAGACGGGTCCCAACTCTGCGCCCAACTGAACTTCGGTGATTTGGGCATCTTTCAGATCCATCTTATTCTTTGCAAACAGCATTTTCAGAAGGGTGTTGGATGTGCCGGGCGCTTGACCGACCACGATTTTTTTGCCTTTGAGATCCTGCGGAGAGTTGATGGTCACATTATCTTTAGCCAAGATCCAAACGGGAGCGCTGTTTGCCACGGCGCTGACAGCTTTTCCTTCGCCGCCTTTGGTGCGCGCAAACGCGACGTGTTCCGGTCCGTGCACGGAAAACTGCGATTCGCCGGCAAGCACCGACGCCAAAGCGGTGGGCCCACTGCCGGCCGCGCGGATTGTCGTGATGTGCACTCCATTTTTTTCAAAAATCCCTTCCTTGTTTCCCACATACAAAGGCAAATAGAGAAGAGAATGAAACGCTTCCGAAACAAGTACATTCTTGGCGGGCGCGGTTCCGGAATTGGTCGAAGCGGCGGATGGCGCTGTTGTGCTCGTTGTTGTTCCGCATCCTGAAACGAGGAAGGTCATCACGGAAAACAGCATTAGAACAGTGGAACGGCTCATTGATTTTGTACGAAGACTCATAGTTGAACTCTCCTTTTGTCTGAAAATTGTTTGATTAGGCGCCTACCGAGGTACGGGGCCCTGCATCCGACTTCGACCAAGACAACAGTTTCGATTCGAGATAGCCTACAACCGTATACAGCAGCATGGCCGCGATCATCAGCAGGATGACGCCGACCCAGACCGTGTTCAGATTAAACAGATTGCCCGCGACAAATATCATGTGGCCCAATCCCCGATCGGAAGAGATAAATTCACCGCCGACAACGGCTACCAAAGCAAATCCGATATTCAATCGAAACGCGGATATCACCCAAGGAATCGAGGACGGAACGACCACTTTCCAAAACACTTGATATTTCTTCGCGCCAAACGATCTCATCAAGTTGACGAGGGAACGATCGACCTGGGTTGCCCCTTGATACGCCGACAACAGCGCTACGACGAATGTAGCGATACTGGCCAGCGCCATTTTGGAAAACATGCCGGAACCAAACCAGATGATGATCATGGGGGCCAATGCGATCTTGGGAACCCCGTTGAGCGCAATCACCAACGGATCAATGACCCGTGCCAGCAGCGGCGAATACCAGAGCCCCAGTCCGAGCAAAGAACCGAGTAAGCTTCCGGCAGCGAAACCGACTAACGTGGCTGTCAGCGTGGCTCCTATGTCGTTGAGGAGTTGGCCGGACAACAGCATTCTCAGAAAAGCTTCCCAGATTCCACTGGGTGACCCCAGCAGAAAAGAATTGACCCACTTGAGTCGAACCGCCGTTTCCCATGATGTCAATATCGCCAATGCAATAACCAACCGCCAGGCGTAGGTTTGGACGGCGAGTGTGACTCGCGGTGCGAACGTCCGTTTTTTGACGGTTGGCGCGGCCGTTTCCAACCCCACGTGCAGCGCCTCGCCGGATGAATGATCCATTATGCTTCCCTCCCTATTTGGATGTCGAGATCTTTCCAAATGGCCTCAAAAAAGTCATTGTACCGATGATCGGCGCGCGCCCGCAAGGCGGACCCGTGGAGAGCGGCCAATCCGACATCATAAATTTGTTTTACGGTTCCCGGCCGCTTGCTCATCACGACCACGCGATCCGACATGGCAATCGCTTCTCCAATGTCGTGCGTGACCAAAACCACCGTTTTCCCTTGTTCACGCAGGACGCTCAGAATCTCCTCCTCCAAAACCAGGCGGGTCTGGTAGTCCAAGGCGGAAAACGGCTCATCGAGCAAAATAATATCCGGATTCGTGACGAGGGTCCGAATAAACGCGACCCGCTGCCGCATTCCTCCCGACAGAGTAGAGGGGTAGGCGTCAGCGAAAGATTCAAGACCGTATCGGCGCAGGTAGTCTCTGCCCAATTCCTTTCGCTTGCTTTTGGCGGCTCCTTTGATTTCCAAACCGAGGCCCACATTTTCGATTACCGTTCGCCACGGAAAAAGCAAGTCTTTCTGCATCATGTACCCGACATGTCCCGTCGATTGCCGAATGTCCTGGCCGTGCACCAAGACGGATCCTTCGGACGGCGTCAACAATCCTGAGATAATGTTGAACAATGTGCTTTTCCCGGCGCCGCTGGGACCGACAATACTTACAAATTCCTGCTGTCGGATTCGCAAGGAAAGCTTTGACAATACGGGAATACTGCCCGATTCCGGATTGTCAAAGAAATGTGATACATTTCTGACTTCGACCACATCTCGAATGGCGTTTTGGTTCATTTGTCTCCCTCCTCCCGATCAAAGTAAGATCGAATCTCTTACAGAGATGATACGAGATGCGGGCGGAAACAACCATTAATTATGTAATGTTTTCTTACATCAAATGCGAAATATTTTTAACTCGTTGAATGGTTCCAAGTCATTGACGACAGGAGAATGGTGCATTATACTAATACATAGTAAACACATTGGAATAATATTATTTAACTTGAGGAAAGGATGAAGAGAAATGAGCAATATTTTAAACGAAGTGTTGGCCGCGAATGATGTATATTCTGCCGACTTCGGGGACAAAGCGAGTCTGGCGATGCCACCGAAGCGTCGGTTTGCGGTTTTGACCTGCATGGACGCGCGACTCGATCCAGCCAAGTTTGCCGGACTTGCGGAAGGAGATGCGCACGTGATTCGTAACGCCGGGGGACGGGCAAGCGACGACGCAATTCGTTCCCTTGTAATCTCCTATAAGCTGTTGGGAACGAGAGAATGGTTTGTGATTCATCATACCAATTGCGGCATGGAGACGTTTACCAATGAAATCATCCGTGACCTGCTCGCCAACAGTCTGGAAACGGCCGAGTTTGACGGACAAAATTGGCGGGATGTAGGAAGAGGGTCCGGATCAAGAGCGGGAGAATACGTGGAATTCCTGACGATACAAAATCTTCAACAGAGCGTCATCGATGATGTCGAACGGATTCGTTCCCATCCTCTTGTTCCGCACAGCATCCCGATCTACGGTTTTCTTTACGACGTAAAAAGCGGCCGTCTGATAGAAGTGCCGGAATCTACCCGGATTGGCCGGGCAACCCTTTGATTATCCGTTATTTTACCCGAACAGAATCTACCTTGACCGTAAGAGGGGAACCAATAGCGAAGCGGCCGTTGTTTGCAGCCGCTTTTTTACTTGCGCAGGTTTTCAAACGATTCCTTTAGGACAAAAAGTTTATCATACGAGAAGGAATCCTTCAGGTCGGAATGGAAATAGAATAGATCAACATTGAACTTCACCATTGTAGAAACATTTACAAAGGGAGGTTTTTATTAATGAGCGAAGTTCGGCTGTTTCCATTCGTTGTTGAATCCGTTACGGAGACCTGCAATGAAATTCCGGCAGGTATCCAAGCTGTTCATGCACCGGAAGCATGGGTTGAATCGAAAGGGATTGATGTAGTCGTCGCCGTCATTGATACGGGTTGCGACTTCCGTCATCCCGACTTGAAAGACCGGATCATTGGAGGCAAGAACTTTACACCGGATTACAAGGGCGATCCGAACAACTACATGGACAACAACGGACACGGAACTCATGTTGCTGGGACGATCGGCGCAAGCATGAACGGCTTTGGTGTCGTGGGCGTGGCTCCGGAAGTGAAACTGTTGATTGTGAAAGTTTTGAACGGGGACGGTTCCGGAGATTACCAATCGATCATCGACGGAATTCGCTTTGCCGCACAATGGCGCGGTCCGCAAGGCGAAAAAGTGCGTGTGATCTCCATGTCGCTGGGCGGACCTGATGATCTGCCAGAACTTCACCAGGCGGTGAAAGATGCCGTTGCAGAGCAAATTTTGGTAGTGTGCGCGGCAGGAAACGACGGGGACGACAAACCGGATACGATTGAAAGATCATACCCCGGCGCTTACCCGGAAGTGGTTCAAATCGGGGCGGTGGACCTGGACGGAACTCCGGCCAGTTTCACGAATACGAATAGTGAAGTGGATCTTGTGGCGCCAGGCGTCAATATTGTATCGACCTTTCCTGACAACCGATATGCACGATTGTCCGGAACGTCAATGGCAACACCTCATGTTTCCGGAGGCGCCGCTGTTTTGCTTTACAAACTGGAACAGGAATATGGACGGCAGTTGAGTGAAGCGGAAATATATGCTCAAGTCTGCAAACACACCCGAAATCTGGGTCTGGATAAACGCGTGGAAGGAAACGGCATGCTCGATTTGACAGCCGCGGTGCCGATTCCGCCGTCCGAACGATCTCTCAGTACAAGGGTGCGCAAATACAAAGCAGGTTACGTTGTACTTACCGGATATTTCGAAACGCACAAAGACGCTGAAACTTTCGCGGAACAAGTCAGCAAAATGGTCGACCGGCATATTAAAATTATGCGTGAACGGAAATGGGGGCAGTAAAGGAGAATGAGCCATCCATTTATTGCTTTGGATCTATCGACTTCCCCAAATACGGAAAAACCCAGAATAGAGTTAGAGTGGGAACGATTTATTTCCGGGACAAATTTCGAGCCTGACATCCGACCCTTAGTGCTGCAATCGTGGCAGCGCTGCATTGAACAAGGTGTGCATCCTTTGCAGAACAAACCACCGATCCTATTCTCGAGGGAAGATACTCAAAATTATTTGTTGGATGATCCGTTGTACCCGCTTTTAGACCCGCTGCTGAACAAACTTAAGGAGTCAGCGGTTGATTCCAGTCACATGGTGGTGTTTTGCGACTCAAAAGGTTGCATTATGCACATTGACGGGGATTTACGGCTGCAATCTGCGGCAGAGAATATAAATTTTATTGTCGGATCCTCATGGGCAGAAAAAGATGCCGGCACCAATTCGATGGGAACGGCTCTTGCTTCCGGGTTTCCCATTCAAGTGTTTGCTGCCGAACATTTTTGCCAAAACGTGCATCAATTAACATGCTCTGCTGCACCGATTCTCGATCCGGCGACTCGAGAAGTGCTGGGTGTGATCAATTTAACCGGAAGTTGGAAAGTGATTCACCCTCATTCTCTTTCAGTGGTTGTGGCGGCTGCCCATGCGCTGGAGGAACGTCTTCAAAGACAACTGGACATGGACCGATTCAGGGTTCTGGATCAGTATTTAGAAGTCATTTCCCATCACGCACACGGACAGTTGATCGCTCTGGACCGTGGATGGAATGTACTAAAAGCGACTTCAACCATGTATGAAGAGGGATGGATCGACGC
>JAGVBM010000099.1 GCA_020059765.1 Bacillota bacterium | reverse complement strand
GATTATGCGACGCAAGGTATGGACTGCTTGGGGGGTCACCCTGCAGCGAATCACCCACAAGCGAATTCCCCCGTTTGGATTTGCGGCGTAAGCTGCCAGAATGCCATTTGCGCGACTTTCGGTTTACCTTCGTCACGCCCGAACTGCGCGCCCGTTGCGGGATTGTGGATCGGATCTCCAGCTGCTGTTTTTCCAACTCCCGCAAACGGCGCTGCTCCTCAATAAAGTTTTGCAGCAGTGACCGACCGAACCGCTCCAAAAAGGGCCGGGCTTCTTTCGCCTGTTTTGCGATATAGTTGCCTGCCTGCCGCGACAGATCATAAGCGCTGATCGAACCCTGCATCATTTTCATGAGCGTCGTGACCCAGGCTTCCACTTTGTCACGCGGCTGCCCGGTTTTCTCCACCAACAGATCGACCAATTGCTGCGGATCCGGCTGTCCCGGCCGCAGCGGGGATCCGCCACCCGGATATCCGGGAATCATCGGTCCTTGTCCGTTCCCCTGCACATGGTCCATCAAGATCCCCTCCGTTCTTCGTTTCTACCCCATTTTACGGAAGTGAAAAACGAGCGGTGCGCCCAAGTGCATGGCAATCAACGCTTGAAAAAATGTGCAAAATCCGGGAACGATTTTTGACTGCGCTACGTCTTTATTAATAGAAAGCCATCACTAATAATTGACTTTGAGCCGATCAGTTAGTGATGGATAGACACGACCCTTACAAAGAAAATTTTGGTTTTTTGTATAATGGATATGATTATGATTGGGATTCAGCATGGGCGTATATTTATATGGAGAAGCGGGATCCATCAGTCTCGGTTGACTTTGATGTAAGAACGTCTTTTTCACATACTTGGGAGACAACCTATATAAATAGCATATCTTTAGGCTACGATAGTATTGGTTTCGGTTACAGCAATGCTGCTTATGGTTGGGATAAACCATCAGATTATGCAACTCGAATCTCGTGGTAACTAAATAGGGGCGAGTTAAGTACTCGCCCTATTTCTTTAAAGGGGGTTAGCATGATCAGATATCGCAAATGGAGCAAGGCATTCCTGCTGTTCTTCGTACCGATTGGATTTGCCTTTGGTGTTCTCCTTTTCCGGAATTCCGTAGTCACTCCTTATCAGATTGAGAGTCAAGTGATTGTGAGGGGGGATTTTATCGAGGTTTTTGCGGATTTTTCAAATGTTCAAGATCTGAGTCAGGTCGATCTTTTTCTATATACCCCTTATGCCAGATATACAGTAGAATCTACAACTGCAAGTCAACCGAATTTCGGTAATGATTATAAAAAGGGATATCTAATTGATTGGCTTGTGCAAAAGGAAAAAAAGGATTCCGAATTCGTAAAAAAATATTTGTCTTACGGAATCAGTCATCCAAATAAAGCTACAACCGTTTTCAAGTTGAATCGAAAAGATGCTGATCTGAATTATGGGAACTACAAGGTTTTTATCGTCCAACACGAAAAGCGATTTTTGCGCGATGGCTGGTTGATTGTTGAGGTGCCAATTACAGTGCAAAAGCGTTGATGTTTGCGGCAACGTCAACGCTTCGCTTCCTTCCGTTCATTTTCCCGATGCAAAATGGCGTTTTGAAACTGCAGAGTTCCATATTCCAAATCCGACTGTAACGTCTCTTTCAGCTTTTTTGCTCCGGCCGGATCTGTCCCGGATGTTGAAATTGAAATCTGCAAATTTCCGCGCTGCAAGGTTGCCGGAACGATAAAGCTGCACAGATCCGGATTATCCACAACGTTAATCAGCACACCTGCTTCCGACGCTTCTTCGTATACCTTCCGGTTTACTTCTCGCGAGTCGGTGGCGGCAATCGCCAGAAACGCGTGTTGCAGATCGCCTGTCTGATAGATTCGCGGGAAGTGAACGATGGCTCCGCAATGCTTGAGATCTTGGAGCGATGGATCCAGTTCCGGACTGATTACTTTCACCTGAGCCCCTGCAGCAAGCAGTTTTTGTATTTTCCTGGCCGCCACTTTTCCGCCGCCGACCACCACGCATAGACGACCGCGCAGGTTCAACCCGATGGGATAATACCCCCAGATTTCTTCCTGCGTTTCCCAGTTTTCCTGTACTTTCCGCATTTCGCTCATTTGTTTACGACCTCACTGCAGCTCGATCTGTGCATTGTGTTTGTACCACGCCAATTTTTCGTGGAGCCGGGCCACGGGCCCGATCACAATCACGGCCGGATTTTCGAAGTTTGCCCGTTTCACGCGACTGACGATATCGGACAACGTTCCCGCCAAGATTTCCTGATGCTCGTATGTTCCCCAGCGGATCAGGGCGACGGGAGTGTCCGCAGGCTTTCCGTAATGCAGCAGATTGTCCGCGATCAAGGGCAATTTGTCGACACCCATCAGGATGACCAAAGTTTCTTGGGACCTCGCGTAGCGCTGCCAGTCAACTGACGTTTTGTCTTTTCCCGCAAGGTCACAACCCGCGATGACAGCAAAAGAAGACGCGATGCCCCTGTACGTGACCGGAATTCCCGCATAAGCCGGAACTGCAATCGCGGAAGTCACTCCCGGAACAATCTCAAATTCGATGCCGTGTTCCCGCAAGACGGATGCTTCCTCGCCGCCGCGCCCAAACACAAACGGATCGCCGCCTTTCAGACGGGTGACCGTTTTGCCTTGCAGCGCGTGCTCCACCAGGATGCGATTGATCTCTTCCTGCCTGACCGTATGGTCCTTTGGCGCCTTCCCGACATAGATCCGTTCGGCGCTATGCGAAGCGTATTCCAACAAGGCGGGCGACACCAGCCGGTCGTAGACGATCACATCTGCGGCCTGAATGGTTTCCATCCCTTTGACCGTGATCAGTTTGGGATCGCCTGGTCCCGCGCCGGTTAAATACACTTTCCCTTTGCCCATTTCCTCTCTCCCCGTTCCCGAAGTGTCGTCATTTTCTCATGTACCGCAAACCTCGTCTGACGTCGCGTGCGAAATCGGCTCGTCCCAAACATAGCCGGCCGCTTGCCCGCGCCGCTTGAAAAACTTGTGGAAGCGCTCTTTGGGGTGGGCGTGAGTTCGATACTCCTCGACGATTTGGCGGATGATGCCGACGATTTGTTCCGGCGGAATCTCTTCCGCGACTTTTTGTCCCGGCTGCGGGACGCGTCCTCCCCGCTTTCCTCCCAAGTAAAGCTCAAAGGACCCTCTGCGATACACCACTCCAATATCTTCCATGACCGCACCGTAACAAGCCATGGCACATCCGTTAAAACCGACGGTCAATTCGTTTGCCGTCTCCAATCCGTGCACCAACCGATAGATTTCTTCGGCATACGGAATGCTTTCCGTCTTTTCCCCGTCACAAAAATCACAAGCGACCACCTGCGCTTTCAAGTGCACAGGAGAAACCAGAAGCCCCTCGTCAAGCAGCCGTTGCGCTACGAGATTCGCATCTCCGTTTGGAATATTCAAGATGATTTCATGCCGCGGCGTATACGTGACAGTTCCCTGCTCGCCGACCAATTCGGTTATGGCGGCAAACTGTCGGGATGTGAAATGCTTGTTGGCCACTCCCGGTGAAACGGCGATTTCCAGGATCGGAGCG
>JAGVBM010000050.1 GCA_020059765.1 Bacillota bacterium | reverse complement strand
TGAAATGACCGGCTCAGAAACGGCGAATGGACACATGAATTCACCCATAATTCATAAAGAAAACTTGGCTTCGCCTAGCCTTTAGGCGCAGGCGAAGCCTTAGTTGCCCTTATACTTGTTACCTTGAAAACTTATAAATTCTAACAAGTATAAAGAAAGACCGGTCAGTTCCGCCTGACCGGCCCAATTGATGCGATCAAACCAATTTTTTGCGGATCGACCCGGAGATAATGTCAATCGCCGTGACCATGATAATGATTCCAAGCAAAATAATGCCGACTCGATCCCATCCGCGCGCGTTCAGTGCAAAAATCAACGGGGTGCCGATCCCACCAGCCCCGATGATGCCGAGAATGGCAGCCGAGCGAACGTTGATCTCGAATCGGTATAAGGTGAACGAGGCAAACTCCGGCAGCACTTGCGGCAGAACGGCAAACCAAAGCGTCTGGATGCGGTTGGCCCCGCTGGCCGTGAGTGCTTCGGTCGGACCCAAATCCATATTTTCAATCGCTTCCGCAAACAGTTTGCCCAACATGCCGATGGAATGAAGGCCCAGTGCCAATACACCGGCAAATGGTCCCGGTCCCACCGCTTTGATGAACAGGATCGCCATGACAATTTCAGGAAACACGCGAATCACGCTCAAGACAAATTTGCCCGATCCGGAAACCCAGCGCAGGCGGCTCATGTTGGCGGCCGCCCAGAAGGCAAAGGGAATGGTTACGACAGCAGTCACAAACGTCCCCAGGAAGGCAATGGCCAATGTGTCGAGCAGGCCGCGCAGCAAGTCTTCCCCTTCCGGCAAATATACATAGCCCCAATCGGGATGCAACAATCCGCGCAGAATGGCCAGCGTGAGTTCAGCGGCGGTATCTTTGATGCCCGTATACGGAATTCCGGCAAACGCCCAGATGTAAATGACGGCAATCAGGATTCCGATCAACCCGTTCCGCAATCGTTTCATAGCAATTTCTCCCGTATTTTTGTACTCATATAGTCAATCACCAATACGACGGCAAGTGTTACCAGGATGATCGTTGATGTCTGCTGATAGCGGAACAGTCCCAACGTACTGTCGATATACAATCCGATTCCGCCTGCGCCGACCAATCCCAAAACGGCTGCGGCCCGCACATTCACTTCAAACGTATAGAGAAAATACGCGGTGAAAGCCGCCAACGCCTGCGGTACAACGCCGAAACGAATCAATTGCAATTTGTTGGCGCCAACCGCAGTCATGGCTTCCAAGGGACCGGGGTCAATTGCTTCGATTGATTCGAAAGCCAATTTGGCGATCAGTCCAAAGGAGAAAAAGGTCAGAGCCAAGATCCCTGCAATCGGCCCAATTCCGAAAATCGCCACAAACAGAGCGGCAAACAGCAAATCGGGGATCGTCCGGATCAGATTCATGACAAACCGTGCCGGATAGTATAAGAAAGGTGCAGAAGTAACGTTTCGTGCGGCCAGCAAAGAAACCGGGATGGCAATCAATGCGCCGAAAGAGGTTCCCAGAATGGCCATCTGAATCGTTTCGGTCATCGGTTTGATAATTTTCCCAAAATACGCCCAATCAGGCGGCACCATATCCGTCAACAACTTGCCCATTTCCGGCATTCCGGTCAATAAGTCGAGCCAGTTGGCCTTCGTTCTGTCAGCGCTTGCCCAAAGCAGCAAAAGAATCAATAGGCCTGTCAGGACAGATTTTGTTTTGGCAGGCGGCCGGATTGCGGAATGACTCATTACGCTTCGACCCCCAGCAGTTCGTCTTTTTTGATCGGCCGTCCATAGATTTCGGCAAACACCTGATCGGTGGCTGCTTTTGCCGGTCCGTCAAAAACCACTTCTCCCGCCCGCAACCCAATAATGCGCGAGGCATATTCCCGGGCCAGATCAATAAAATGAAGATTGACGATTGTCGTGATCCCCAATTCCTGATTGATCCGTTTCAGGTCGTCCATGACTTGGCGGGTAGTAAGCGGATCCAGGGAGGCGACCGGCTCGTCCGCCAGGATAATCTTAGCTTCCTGGGCCAAGGCGCGGGCGATGGAAACCCGTTGCTGTTGACCGCCGGACAGTTGGTCGGCACGGACATACGCTTTTTCTTTTATGTTCACACGTTCCAATGCTTGCATAGCCAATTCAAGGTCCGGTTTCGGGAAGAGACCCAACAAGGTGCGGAAAGTGGAGTGGTAGCCGACGCGCCCCGACAATACGTTGCGCATGACGGTGGAACGTTTGACAAGGTTGAAGTTTTGGAAGATCATCCCGATATCCCGCCGAACATGGCGAAGTTCTTGACCCGAAGCGGCCGTAATCGATTTGCCGTTGATCAGAATTTCCCCTTCGCTGATGTCATGCAGCCGGTTAATCGACCGCAAGAGCGTTGATTTTCCTGCGCCGGACAAACCGACAATCACTACGAATTCCCCGGCTCCAATGGCAAGATTAATGTTTTTCAGACCGACCGTGCCATTGGCATAAACTTTGGAGACATGTTTAAACTCAATCATACTGCGGCCCACTTTCTGTAAGGGTATATGTAATCCATCTGACAACTCTATTATTATACACGCAATATGCGAAGTTCGGATTAAAAAAGGTTAATTTTGTGTAAATCAGGTAAATATTGCACGTAACATGGAAAGGACCGTCAGAGAATCATCAAATTTTTCGATAAGGCTTTACGAGGGCTTCGATCCTGTGTATAGTGAAGAAGGGTAAAATTTCCACTTAAGGAGGGACGTGTCATGCGTATGCCGATACAACGGGACAACGTGTTTTTCGACAATGCATATCTATACACTGAACCGCCTTTGTGGAAAGATGCACATGAGAGCTAGCCGTTTGTGCTGAGGTTGCGTCGATCGCCACGGGTGCCGTTCAGTGCCCATGGCGTTTTTTATCTGAACAGATAGGTCGGAAGAAGCCAGGGGTCGGAATGATCTTTGGCTTTTCTTTGTTTGAACCGAACAAGGGGGATCGAAATGAGTGTTTTTCGGGACTTGTCATGGTTTTTTAAGCTGGAAAGAAGGAGTTACGGGCTTGGAACTGCCGTTTTGGTCATAGTCGCCCTGTTGAATCTGTTTCCGCCCTATGCGGTACGGGTCGTGGTCGATGGAATCGAGGCGGGAACCTTGACCAAAGGCGAACTGGCAAAATGGGCGCTGCTTCTTTTGGCAACCGGGCTTCTGGTATACGGGCTGCGCTATGTGTGGCGGATCATGATTTTCGGTGCGGCCATTCGCTTGGGAAAACTGCTGCGCAATCGTCTGTTTCGACATTTTACAAAGCTGTCGCCGCAATTTTACCATCAACGGCGGACAGGCGATCTGATGGCCCATGCCACCAACGATATTCAGGCAATTGAGATGACGGCGGGAGAAGGCGTTTTGACATTGGTGGACTCGCTTGCCATGGGCAGTTTGGTGATTCTGTCGATGGCGCTGTTTATCAGTTGGCAGCTCACATTGATTGCGCTGCTGCCGATGCCGTTGATGGCTTGGGCAACCAGCAAGTACGGGAGCATGCTGCATGAGAGATTTCACAAGGCGCAAGCGGCGTTTTCCGATTTGAACGGAAAGGTGCAGGAAAACGTGTCAGGGGTGCGGGTCATCAAGGCATTCGGTCAGGAAGCAGCGGAGAAAACCTCTTTTTCCCGACTGTCCAATGATGTGGTGGAAAAAAATATTGCAGTTGCAAAAATTGACGCTTTGTTTGATCCGACCATCCAATTGGTTGTGGGAACGTCTTTCTTTCTCGCCCTCGGGTTTGGCGCCAAATATGTGCTGAACGGGGATATGACGATCGGCGAACTGACTCAGTTCACCATCTACTTGGGCCATTTGATCTGGCCAATGCTGGCTTTTGGCTGGCTGTTCAACATTATGGAACGGGGACGCGCTTCCTATGACCGGGTGGATGCGCTATTGGCAGTCAAACCGGAAGTGACGGAGAAACCGGATGCCTTTGCCTCCATTCCGGCGGGAGACATCGAATATAAGATTGCATCCTTTTCCTTTCCAGGAAAGGATGTCCCGGCTTTGCACGATATCCATGTGCGTGTGAAACAAGGCTGGACGCTGGGGATTGTTGGCAAGACCGGCAGCGGAAAGACCACTTTCTTGCGGCTGTTGCTGCGGGAATTTGATTGTCGAAGCGGAGACATCACGATCGGTGGCCATTCCATCTACGAGTATCGTTTGAATGCGCTGCGGACAGCAATCGGGTACGTTCCGCAAGATCATTTTCTGTTCTCGGCGACCATCTCGGAAAACATTTCGTTTGGCAAGCCGGACGCCTCTCTTGATGAAATTATCGAAGCGGCGAAGACTGCCGATATCCATCAGGACATCCTGCGGTTTGAAGATCAATACGGCACAGTCGTCGGAGAACGCGGAGTCACTCTGTCGGGCGGGCAGAAGCAGCGGGTCTCGATTGCGCGAGCGCTTTTGATGAATCCGGAGATCCTGATTCTTGATGACTCGTTGTCGGCGGTCGACGCAAAGACGGAACAGTCGATTCTTCAAGCATTGCGAGACAACCGATTGGATAAGACCACCTTGATTGCAGCCCATCGCTTGAGCGCAGTCGAACATGCGGATCTTATCATCGTGCTGGAGAACGGCACAATTGCGGAGCAGGGAACTCATCGGGAGCTGATGGAGATGAATGGTTGGTACGCGGACATGTACCGCAGCCAACAGTTGGAATCGCTTGTGGAGGAAGGGGGAATCCAGGATGGTCATTCGCCGGTTGGCCGGTTATTTGAAACCGCACCGTAATCTGTTGGCTCTGGCATTTGGGCTGCTGCTGCTGGCGACGGCGGCGGATCTGGCCGGGCCGATTCTGGTCAAACGATTCCTTGACGGCTATGTCACGCCGCACAAGCTGGAATGGACGCCCATTTTCAAGCTTGGCGGGGGGTATCTGTTGCTGCTCGCCGCCTCGGCGCTGCTGCATTATTGGCAGCTGGTGTCTTTTCATAAGATCGCCTTGTGGGTGATTCGGCAGCTGCGAATCGATGTATTCGGCAAGGTGCAGCACTTGGGCCTCTCCTTTTTTGACCAGACACCCGACGGTTCGCTCGTTTCCCGGATCACAAACGACACGGAAGCGATCAAGGATTTATTCGTCAGCGTACTGTCGACTTTTGTGCAAAGCATTGTGTTTCTGGTCGGCGTGTTTGTGGCCATGTTTCTTTTCCTCGATGCCCAATTGGCAGCCTACTATCTGACGTTGTTGCCGATCTTGTTTGCCTTGATGCAGACCTACCGGTATTTCAGCTCCAAGGTGTACCGGGTCATGCGATCAAAGATCAGCCAACTGAACGCCAAGCTGAACGAATCGCTGCAGGGCATGAACATCATTCAGGCCATGCGGCAAGAGAAACGGATGCGGGAAGAATTTGCGCAAATCAATCAGGAATACTATAACGCCTCCCTGCAAAACATTCGGTTAAACGGGATCCTGCTGCGGCCGGCCGTTGATCTGATTTACATCCTTTCCTTGATCGCGGCACTCGGGTATTTCGGGCTGCAGACGGAAATCGCTGCGGTCGAGATCGGCACGATCTATGCGTTTCTCAATTATCTTGACCGTTTCTTTGAACCGGTGAACATGATGATGATGCGGTTGTCTCAACTGCAGCAGGCTGTGGTATCAGCGGAACGAGTGTTCCGATT
>JAGVBM010000398.1 GCA_020059765.1 Bacillota bacterium | reverse complement strand
GGTTGTAGCGGGCGGAACTCAGCAAATTCCTCTGGGACGGGAAACGGAAATGAGGAAAGTTCGCAAAGAAGCGAATAAAGCCATGATCAAACGTCCGGTCTGGAAGTTTATGAGCCGCTATGGAACGACAGGCATCACGGGAGGATCGGCCATATCGGGAGATTCCCCCGTGCGCAACTGGGGTGGCGTGGGAATTGTCGATTTCCCGAACGCGGAACCGATTGGGGCGGGATTGGTCGATACGTACAAGGAACAATCGTACGGCTGCTGGCAGTGTCCGATCTCCTGCGGAGCCATTGTGGAAGTGAAAGAGGGTCCCTACAAGGTTCGCGGCCACAAACCGGAATATGAAACCACCGGTGGTTTTGGCACACTGCTCTTGAATGACAATCCGGAATCGATCATTTACCTCAATGATTTGTGCAATCGGGCCGGATTGGATGTCATCTCGGTCGCCGGTACCGTAGCGTTTGCCATCGAGTGTGTGGAACATGGAATTCTCAGCAGGCAGGATGTTAACGGTCTGGATCTGAAATGGGGAGATCATGAGGCGATTGTTGAGTTGGTTAAGGACATGATTGATCGAAAGGGAATTGGGGACATCTTAGCCGATGGGGTCAAAGTGGCTTCCGAGAAGATCGGAAAAGGTTCCGATGCTTACGCGATTCACGTGCACGGTCAGGAACTGCCCATGCATGATCCGCGCTTGTCACCGGGCTATGCAACCACTTACATGCTGGATGCGACACCGGGACGGCATACGCAAGGCGGAAGCCATGCGTTGGAAGAAGGAACCTTAATACCGGAACTGGGAATCACGCAAAAGCTGGCCGATAAATACAGCTACAAAGGCAAGGGGAAAACGCATAAAACGATGAGCAGCTACGTTCATGTGGTGAATGCGGCGGGCATCTGTTTGTTTGGTGATATGTGTTCGACCCCGGAAGACCTGCGGCAATTTTTGAGTGAAGGAATCGGCGAAGAGTTGACGATTGAACGCCTGCTCGAACTCGGCGAACGGATCGCCACCCTCCGCACCTCATTTAACGTAAGGGAGGGAATTATCCCGATGGAGATTCAGGTTCCCAATCGGATGATCGGTGTGCCGCCGCAAAGTACAGGGCCGCTGGAAGGAGTTACGATCGATCTGAAAACCCAGAACGAGGATTACCTGAACGAAATGGGATGGGACAGGAAAACGGGTATTCCCTCACGTGAACGTCTGGTGGCTTTAGGCTTAGATGACGTTGCTGACGATTTGCATCCGGTGGAATAGATTTTGTCAGCGCAATCAATAGATGAGACGGGATCGGGCTGGAAACGGGAACCAGCCCGATCTTTTCAACAAATCCCCATTGGCAGGGACAGGAAGACAGCTTAAGAAAATAGCGAAGTACGACCTCCATCGCCACGTCTATCAGGATGAGTCCTCCGAAATCCGTTCCTGTATTTCCTTCAAAACAGCCCAACGAATAACCAAATCACGATACAGAGACTTGTAATTCCCAGAAACCACACATAAGCAATCCAAATTACCGAATAACTTTTGGGGGGGAGTTTGATGAACGCTTATGAGTTTCAAACGAATCGACTGCCAATCAACCACATTTTTGACAACTTGATTCTGTATTCCGGAAACCGTTTCGCTTATACCGCGACCGTATGCGTTGCGGAAGCACCGGGCAAAGCATTCAATCCCTTGTTTCTTTACGGACCTACAGGGAACGGGAAGACTCATTTGATGCAAGCCATCGGCAACAAGATCAAGTCTGAACGCGTTGATCAGAACATCGTCTTCATCACTGCCCATCAGTTTCGGAGCTTCTATATCGAATCGATTGGCGGCAATTGCACGGCCGATTTTTACAAATACTTCAAATCTGCAGACGTACTTTTGCTTGACGATTTGGATCTGTTGAGTGGTCTTGAACAGACGCAGGAAGCACTTTTTCATATTTTTAATGATTTGCATAGCAGAGGAAAGCAAATGGTGTTTGCTTCGGTTTATCATCCCCAAAAATTGAAATGGTTCGATAGACGACTCTCCTCCCGTCTTACGTGGGGACTTATAACAGACATTCAAGCACCTTCTGCAGCGGAATTCTTGCAAAAATACAGCAGTATCAATCAGATTCAGTTAACGACCGAAATTACCCAGAAAATTATGAACCAGGAATATTCGAGCGCCGCTGATCTGTTGGGAGTGCTGCGCCAATGCCTGACTATTCAAGAATGGGAAGACACTATGGAAATGGAATATCAAGCGGGTGAGCATAAAGGAGATTTTTGGAAAGCAGTCTTGGCGGAAATCGCGAAGGAATTGAGCGATTCTTCTTTTGAGACATGGTTTCGTCCCACCTCCGCAATTCTGGATGGTGATACCTTGAAAATCTATGCTCCGAATCATTTCAGTGCGGACTGGATGGAGTTCCGGTATAAACAGAACCTCTCGGGTGCTGTAGAGAGGGTGTTGGGAAAAAGACCGATTTTGCAATTTATAGGATTGGAAGGCCAATCTTTCATGCGAGAACCGGTGGTTTTTCAACAAGATTTGGAATCTCCGATTCCGGACTTGGAGCAGGAACGAAATTGTGAGCAGGAATGGACCAAGGTTCTGGGGGAATTGAGAGAACTGAAGCAACTGGCAAAAGATTCGATTCTGGAAAGGCAAAAAACAAACGCGCTGTTGGAAGAGATTTTGCGAAGGTTGTAAGAATCAAGGGATTTGACAGAAATGATAAGCAGTCACGGGTATATGGTGGCTGTTTTTTTATTTTGTAGGACCGACAGGTCTATAGATTTCCAAATTCGCCCAATATAGGAACATAAAGATGTTAAATTTACAGGGGTGTTTCGGGTGAAGGAAAT
>JAGVBM010000140.1 GCA_020059765.1 Bacillota bacterium | reverse complement strand
TCAACAACGGTTGGACGCAAACGGTCGGCGCGTACGGACACACGAAGTTTGACATGTGGAAACCAATGCATGAGGAAAGCGGTCTGGCAAAGGGTCGGGATGCCGGATTTTCCGTCAACCATCTGCTGCGGATCGATCCGATTCTCAAAAACAACACTCTCATTGATCCGATAGGTGGAAGTATTGCGTCGCTCGATGCGAAAGTTGAGGTCAGAAAGGCGTAGTCATGGAAGGAATGATCAGTATGACAACTGCGGAAACCACGGCCAGGGGCTCGGTATACGGGCTTTTGGCCCGCTTCCTCCTCGGGGAGTGGGAACAAATCAAACTGTCGCTGACGGAAAGACCGCCGGATTGGAAGCAAATACCGAACGAATTGCGTGGGATCTTGGAGAGGCTGGACCGCACCTCATCCTTTGCGATGAAGGTGGAGTACGACAATCTGTTTGTCGTTCCGGGAAAGTATTATGTGCCTCCATTTGAACGGGTCTATCAAGACGCTGAAGCAGTGGAACGGTTCTATCAACAAACGGGATTTACGTTTCCCGCATTGCGGGAGGAAGCGTTCGACCATCTGGGATGCGAAATGGCTTTTTTGCAAGCTCTAATTCTCGAGCAACAGGCAGCGGTTGAACAAGGACAATCAGAGCTGGCCGGTCACTGGACGAGAATGCAGCGGCAGTTTCTGGACGAACATCTGGCAAAATGGATCGGACAGGTTCGGGACAGAGTCGAAACAATGGAGCCGGACGGAGTGTACGCGCAAGTGCTTTCCTTTGCCGAAGAATTTGTCCGGTTTGACAAGGAAAATTTTGCGAATTGACAGCCTGATTCAAAAACAAGGACATGCAATTCGTCGCATTTTGCCGAAATTCAGGAGTTTTCCCTGTCGAATATCAGGGAATTCCCCTATCACGTGAAAATAGTTTTCATGTGATAATCAATCATATAGAAAATAAAGCCAAAAAAAAAATTGTAAAGCAGGGTGAGGAACTATGGGAACAGAAAAATGGAAAAAAACAACTCTCGCAAGTTTTGTGCTCGGCTTTTTAACCCTGTCGCTTTCCAGTGTGATTGCACTTGCGGTCATCTACCCCCCTTCCAAACCGGTTGCGGCGGACGCCCCGGCTAAACAGGAGGAAGCAAAGTTCAGCGAACCGATAATTCCAAGTATGAATGATGTGCCTGCGGGACCGCAAGGGGAAGCGATCACACTGGGGTACAAGTTGGTGAACGAAACGAACACCGCGCTGAAAGAGTATGTCGGCAACCAGTTGTCCTGTTCAAGCTGTCACGGTGGAGCGGGTACTGACAAAACATCAAGCTTGGTGGGGGTTACTGCTGTATATCCGCAGTACAACCCACGGGCTGGGAAAGTCCTGACCATCGAAGACCGGATTAACGGTTGCTTCCAGCGAAGCATGAACGGCAAGCCGCTTCCTTACAACAGTGATGAAATGAGGGCTATGGTCGCTTACTTGTCCTACATATCGGAAGGAGTTCCGACGGGGATCAAGGAACGTCCATGGGTGGAGAAAAACTATGTGAAAAACACGCCGACACCGAATCTGGCCAACGGCGAGAAATTGTACCAACAGTCCTGCGCTTCCTGCCACGCGATTGACGGTTCCGGCACCGGAGCCAACTCCGGACCTGCATTGTGGGGACCCAATTCGTTCAATATCGGTGCGGGTATGGGCCGCCTTGGAACGGCTGCAGGGTTCATCAAGCGGAATATGCCGCTGGGCGAGATGGGCGGTATCAAGCAGGGAACGTTGAGCGACCAGCAAGCCGCCGACCTGGCCGCCTACATTCTGTCCAAAGATCGTCCCGACTTTGCCAACAAAGCGAACGATTGGCCAAAAGGAGACGCTCCGCAAGATGTGCCGTACGAAACCAAGGCCAAAAAAGCGAAACAGCCATAATCCGAAATCTTGAACTGTATCTTGTTGCAGAGTAAGAACTGACTGTCGCCGCCCGTCACAAAACGGGCGGTTTTCACTTGTACTTGTTAGAATTTATGAATTGTACCGAATGCTGCGGACTTGCGAAACCAATACCTAAGGGGGTACAATAAATTGGGAAAACAATTATTGGGAGTGGATACAATGGAATATGAAGCTCCGGTAAAGAATCGTCTGCGAAGAGTCGAAGGACAACTGCGCGGAGTATTAAATATGATGGAGCAAAATCAAGATTGCCGGGATGTGGTAACCCAACTCACCGCCATAAGATCGGCGCTCGATCGGGCGATCGGACTTGTCGTTGCCGCCAACCTGGAAATGTGTATCCGGGAAGAACTCCAAAATGGAAACACGGCTGAGAACGCGATCAAAGACGCGGTGGAATTGTTGGTCAAAAGCAGATAGTGAATGGATAGGGAGGCACGTATGGCACATCGATTTGATCCAAAACATGTAGACAAACTGATGAACCCCGATCGGCGCAAACTCCTGCCGCCCGTCGAAATCCTGGCACCGCTGTCGATCCAAACAGGTGATGCTGTGGCTGACATCGGCTGCGGCCCTGGATTTTTCACCTTACCCGCCGCCGTGATGACATCCGGTACTGTTTACGGAGTCGATGT
>JAGVBM010000307.1 GCA_020059765.1 Bacillota bacterium | reverse complement strand
CTTGGTTTATCTCGCCGCTTATCTGATTCCTGACGGCAATTCAATGCTCCCGCTGGCACAAACTGATACTGAGGCGCTGATTCTCCCGAATCTGATCGTCAACAAGGAAGAAGGTTGGCACATGCTGAAGGAAAACGCATTTCGAGACGCTTTGTATGCGGATTGTCCAGACGAAATTGTGGAACTGGCCCGGACACTGCTGACACCCGAACCGAACATCCCCGGCGCTACACCGCTTCAACTTACTGACGAGAACTATGGCCGGGTTCCGCGTGTATACATTGAATGCCTGCAAGATCGCGCTGTCTCACCCTCGCTGCAAAAACAAATGTACACAGCCGTACCCTGTCAAAAAGTAATCTCGATGAACACCAGTCACTCCCCCTTCTTTTCAACGCCCGATGAATTAGTTGCTCACTTGCTTGAGATTTAAAGTGCGCATCGCGGTGCTCGATGCATGTTTCAGTGGTATAATAATATATAAAAGAGCATGCAGCGCATTCTTATGTTCAAGGAAAAGGCGGTTGATCGCGTTGAGCGTGAACAAAGAAGAATTAAAAAAATTAATCGATACGATGCCTGAATAAGACGCCCTGGAGGTGCTTGATTTTATCGGATATTTGAAGATGAAACGGGAACGTGAGGCCTTTCGAGATCTTGAAAAGGCCAGTATGACGAGTATGGATTTCTGGGATAATCCGGTGGACGACGAGGTTTGGAATGATGTATAGGCAGGGCGATATATTGCTTATACCGTTTCCGTTTAGCGATTTGTCTTCCACAAAGCAACGACCAGTTCTGGTGTTGTCCAATTCAGAATACAACTGGTCGCAACAGGATATTGTAGTTGCAGCGATTACATCCAATGTTACTGAAAGGGACTACCTCATTGAACTACATGAACTGCTGACAGAGTGATTGCCATTCAAAGTCGCCGGAAAATGATGGAATTGCGCGAATCCACACTCGAAAAAGTGGAGTCGTCAACAGTGATCAACGTTTGAGAGTTTAATCGGCAAATCGTGTATCAAGAAAGTGCAGCAATTAAGGCACCGCCTGCCGCCGAAAAGAGCACAACAATCCAAGGCGGAAGTTTCCACAGCATCAGTAATCCAAACGAAGCAATTGCAAGACCGAAGTCGGCCGGTGAACCAATCGCTTTTACCCACACCGGCTGATACAGGGCTGCCAGCAGAATTCCGACAACAACCGCATTAATGCCGTTCAGCACTGCCTGGAAATCGGGACGGCGGCGGATCGCACCCCAAAACGGCAATGCTCCCGCAACAAGGAAAAAAGAAGGGAGAAAGATGGCCACTGTCGCAACAACAGCTCCCATCCATCCGTTCATCACAGCCCCCAGATACGCCGCAAAGGTGAACAAGGGACCCGGAACTGCTTGCGCGGCTCCATAACCCGCCACGAATTGCGCGTCGGTCAACCATCCGGACGGCACCACTTCAGCTTGCAGCAAGGGAAGCACAACATGCCCTCCGCCGAATACCAGGGAACCCACCCGATAGAAGCTGTCGAAAACAGCAAGCCAATGAGCGGGATAGATTTGACGAAGCAATGGCAACCCGATGAGAAGTCCGAAAAACCAAATCCATGCGCCAATCGCCATGGTTTTACTGAGGGGGGCTTTCCATTCGGGGAGATCAGTTGCCTTTGGTTTTGGAAGAAAGATCCACCCTGCAAGACCCCCGGCGACAATCAGTAATACTTGGCCAAATGCCGTTGGCCATATAAGGCTTATCACGGCAGTAAGTATGGCAATGGCGGCTCGATTCCGGTCAGGTGTCAGCGTCCGCGACATTCCCCAAACGGCTTGTGCGACAATAGCCACAGCCACCACCATAAGTCCGTGCAGCCAACCGGATTGACCCACATCTACGCCTTGCAAGGCGTGAGCGAAAACCGTAAGCGCAATTGCGGAAGGAAGGGTAAATCCGATCCAGGAGGCAATTCCTCCGAGCAAACCGGCCCGCATCATGCCGATGGCGATGCCGACCTGGCTGCTTGCCGGTCCGGGCAAGAACTGGCACAGAGCAACCAAATCGGCGTAACTTTTTTCATCCAGCCACTTGCGCCGCTCCACATATTCTTCCCGAAAATACCCGAGATGTGCGATAGGCCCTCCGAATGAGGTCAGCCCCAATCGCGCGGAGATACCGAGAACTTCCAAGAAGGAACCTTTTGTCTTGTTCATGCATTTGCCTCCCCCTGCTAGCCATTCATCAACCGGAACCTATGACTTCATAAACTTCTCACACCAACCGGCAACATCAGACAAGATGCGAAGCGAAGATTCGGCGTCTTCGACTTCGAGAAAATGATTCGCACGATCGACAAGCTTGATTTCCAAAGCGGGCTGTTCTGCATTTTGCTGAATGTGTTCTTGTTCAAATAATGGGTCGTTCGTACCGATGACGGCCAATCCATGGGAAGCCAACATATGAGGTATGGCGGATGAAATCGGCGTGAGAAAGATATGCGACACCCTGTCATACCCCAATAACTGAGAAATCTCACCTGCTACATGCGTACCGAGACTCTTGCTGACAAACCAAATTTTCTCATACCCTTCAGCCAAAGATTGTACCGCCTCCAAAGAATCAGCGACAAGACGGGGTACATCCTCCTTCTGATACTTCACTCTCGCAGCTTGATACCCGTACTCCAGACTCAGCACATCAAAGCCGAGCTGCAGCGAGGCTTTCCGGGCAAAGTACAGCAAGGGAGCATCACAACTATAGTAGGCTCCCGGGAACAAGACGACCAAAGCGGACGAACGGGACCGGTGCGTCAGGAGCGGATGGTGAAGGGCAACTCCCCACTTTGACTGCATCGATATGTAACTTGTTTCTATCTTCATCTCTATGTCCTCCCGTGATTTGCTCTTCTAACATTATCTTATAGAAATACTGCAATTCACAACATCAAAAGGGAGATCGCTAGAAAACTTGGTCACGAAGAGTGTATTTTGCTTACACGAACAACATCAGAGTCTTACGACCAAAGATGGATGGAAACTGTCTAGATAGAGATATGTTTGAGTCAGGAGAATAGGGAGTTCAATACAAGGGAAGGTGAGCAAAATGCTCTTACAGGATCAAGTGGCT
>JAGVBM010000091.1 GCA_020059765.1 Bacillota bacterium | reverse complement strand
AGGTTCGTTTTGCTTGCGAAAGAATCGGTCAAATGCATCCGCCAGGTTTCGAACAGCCGATTGCAACGCAACGCTGTCCACTTCCTTGAGCCAAGCAAAGTCTTTCTTAAGATTCGGTAATTCTGCGGAGCAAGCAGGGTACGACAAGCCTTTGCCTGTCTCTTTGTAGATATCGTTCCATTTGGCAAGGAAATGATTAAAAACAAAGCGAGAGCATCCAAACATCTTATGGATGAGCGCGGCTTGCTTCTGTGTAGGGTAGATACGAAAGCGGTAGGCTTTATGTCGCAACACGCACATCACCTCCCTTGCAATCATTTCCACTATTATAGCACATATGTTCGCATATTTGCACAAAAAAAGCTGATTCATCCCCCACCTTTAGAGGTGGGAGTCTTCTCAGCTATAAGTGATAAAATAAGGATGTAGACGGCTTGTTCCCAGTAAGCATTGATCATAGATGAGTTCTATCACAATTCTCTTCGCGGTTAAATTGCCGGCATGGACCTGATCACTTAGGGCTTTATACATATCATGTACCGCTGCGTTTGGCAACTGTTCAATCGCGAAGCTGCCCATCGGGCTGGTCCACCAAGTCATGAAGGATTCGAATACTTTACTATATTCGTCTTTCCCTGTTTCATTGTTTTTAAATAGTTTTTTGAACAAATCCATTTGGGAATCTATCAATAAAGGGTCGTGTTTAACCGGGTATTCCTTGGAAAAGAACTGTATCAGATAATCCCACGGGTTGCATCGCTGCAATCCAACAGAATCATTTGTTGTCATCCGGCAACATGAACAAAATATTGTCGCTGTGTAGCTTCACTTACTTGCATCTACACTTATTGAACGTCAACCACAATACTACCAAAGAGTTTTTGTTCCACGAATACATCTAGTCTCCACAATCCCTTATAAGGTAGAGAGAACAACGACGGCAGATGGGCGGTAGAACCGTAATTTTCTCCACCAAGCGTTACAGTTCTCATGGGTATGTCGATTCTTTCGCCGACCTTATTCGTCCCGACAATTTTAGCCTTCTTTCCAACCAATTCATCGGATTTTTCCGCCCAAAGCAACCACATATATTTATCTTCTTTTCCAGCCTTAAATGGATTGCTACTTACTGCCAAACGATCTTTTTCCCCACGGAACTTCGCGGTAACCGTCTCTCCTTTTTCATTTTTGTCCGTCAACTCAAAAGTAGGACTGACTTGCCACGACTCTGTCTTCACAATTTCATTATCTTTATTTGTTCCTGCCGGTATGACGGAACATCCCACCAGTGTTAATGAGAAAAAGATACTTAATAATATCCTC
The DNA here is from genome assembly GCA_020059765.1 of Bacillota bacterium. Classification (GTDB taxonomy): domain Bacteria; phylum Bacillota; class Bacilli; order Tumebacillales; family Effusibacillaceae; genus Effusibacillus. Next base: position 8,588 of record JAGVBM010000091.1, on the reverse strand, counting down.
ACATTAACACCTCCTTCCCCCTGTTATTTAATAATATTCTATCATAATGGATTAATACTAATTGTGCTAAATGATTGTTTGAAACGCTAAAAAACAGAGGGCACCGTTAGGCGACCACTCTGTTTATAGTAGGAGCGTTTTGCAGCTTTCTATTTCTAAGCCCTTGTGAAACAAGATTTTCTAGTATCTTCGTTCCAGATTAGTGTGACAAAAACGCTGAGAAAAACCGGCTGACCGCAACCGCGTAATCGCCGCGCGTCACCTGCTGCACCGGGTGAAAAGTTGCATGGACGGTCGGCGACAGGTCATACGGACCTTGCGTCACAGAGAAATACGCATTGAGAATGTTGAGATCCAGTGCAACTTGCACATATCCCCGCAGGTGAAGCGGAATCTGATCCGCATCTTCGATCAGCAGCCGCTGGTCGCCATACTGAACCGTCAACGCATCATTGTTGCGTGCCTCCGCTTCTCCTTGCAGCCCCAGACTTTGCACCAACGAATAGGCAAGATCCATCCGGGAAATCCCTTGATCAGGCGCAAAATTGCCGTTTGCCATCGGCAGCATGACGCCGTTATGGCTTTGTGTCCGGTCGCGCAGCGCCGCTCCCTTGGCTGTCACAGCCTCGATGAACGGATTTACGTTTGTGACATCCGGGAAGCTTGAAACGGAAGGAAGGGTTTGCCGGATTTCCGCTCCCATCGTCAGATAGTTGGCCAACTCGCCGCGCGACAGCAGTTTGTCAGGTTGAAAGCTGCCGTCCCCGTATCCGTCAATCAGCCGTTCGCTGACAGCCGCTTTGATCGCGCTTTCCGCCGGATGTCCCGCAATATCGTTCAAACCGGAAAATCCGCTGGCCGTTTTAAACGTCAAGACCCCGTTCACTTGCTCGGGGAGTCCCGCTCCAATCGGATTGGCCGTACTGCCGCGCAGCCCCCGCACTTCAACGATCCACTGGCCCGGCTGCGGCGATGTAACCGCCGCCGTCCGGTCCGGATAGAGGGCGAACAGCAAATTCACACCCGAACTGTACTCCTGTCCGTCCGGAGCGATCAGCACCACATTCAACGGATTCCCCGTTGTTTCTTCAATTCCGTAGGCATTGATGCGTGCCGTCAGTTCCGTCAATCCGGCCGGCACCATAAACGAGTAGCGATTGGAAGAGAAGGTCAACGGATTGTATTCCACCGTAAAAGAGGTACGTTCAGCCGATATTTCACTTTTGCTGTTGAACTGCCGGAACAAATTGACCGTGGAACCGTAAGCTTTCGTTTGAAATGCCCGATCAACAGACGCATAGGCATTGACATAGCCGGCTCCCGCCTCCCACGGTTCATTTCCCGGCATATTCGTCGCCGTTTGCTGCAAGATCTCCTTCACTTCACTCGGCGAAAGACTCGGATTGGCGTCCAGCATCAAGGCTACGATTCCCGCCACATGCGGCGTCGCCATCGAAGTGCCGCTCATCAACGTGTAATAAGGGAGATAGGCCGGTTCAATCGTGTTCACATCATCCGTGGCAGCCAGCGAAGAAACCGGCGCAATAACACGAGTGGATACGATGTCGACACCGGGAGCCGTGATGGTGGGACGATCTTCCCATGTCCATGTCTGTCCGTCAATCGTAAAGGTGCCTGTTTTTCCCTTCACGCCGCGTGATGAAAAATCGGCCAATTTTCCCTGCTTGTCACCGGCTGCTACCGAGATTACCCAGGGCGCTTTTGCATAAGGATTGTGCGTATCTTCGCCCGGCCCCTCATTTCCGGCAGCAAAGGTGACCACAATCCCCCGGTCGAACGCCTTTTTGCTGGCGATATTGATCGGATCTTGCGGATCAAACTCGCCGGTCGTTCCCCAGGAGTTCGTGATGATTCGGATGTTGTATGCAAACTGATGGGTCAACGAATAATCGAATCCGCCCAACGCATCAAGCACCAACAACGCGGCGCCCGAACCATAGCCGACCAAACTGGCGCCGGGGGCAACCCCTTCGTACTTTCCGTTAGACATCGCTCCCGTGCCGCCGACAGTTCCTGCGACATGCGTTCCATGTCCGGAGTTGGTATCCGTATTGGGGACATTTTCCGTGTAGGTGACCGGCAGCAAACTGCTGAGAGAATTCAGGTTGGTTGAACCCATTGCATTTTGGATCAGGTTTTTGCCGAACTCAATGTCTTTGTGAGTCCCATCCACGCCGCTGTCATTGACAACCACGGTGATTCCTTTTCCGGATACGGGCAAACCGCCGTTTGCTTTTGTCATGGCCGGATCGGTCCGGACTTTGTCCACCCCGGTCATTTGCGTGGCATCGTAGTTATAGTAGGTTAACGGTTTGTTGAGATAAATGGATCGGACATCTGGACTTGCCGCCAGGGCCTGCACCTGATCCACCGTTGCCACGATGCCCGCCATCGGCAGCGATTGCATGGTAATTCCGGTCTGCACACCGAGTTGTTGCAACAACTGGACGTTGGTCTCAGACGGAGCCCCGTCTCCGTTGAATGTCACAATCGCCTGTACGGGCGAAGTTGGATTTGCCGTCAAGGCCTCCGTCAGTTTAGGATCAATGACTGCTTTGTCTACGGATGCCGCCGTCCTTGACGGGACAAACGAGAGTGAAAATAATGAAAGAACCAGACTTGCCAACATGACCGATATTCTTTTTTTCATATGACCTCTCCTTTCTTTCTCCTGTAATTGCTTACTAATCCCACATTGCCAAGCGCCGCAACTCTATTATCGCAATTAAAAAAAAGCCCGAATATTCAACCAAGGATATAAATGGCCATCACATTGGTCGTATAAGGGAACAGTGCAAAAGTACTAGTCCGGAAACTGGATACGTTTTGAGGCAAAAAAATACGCCCTGCCGGATGACAAAAGCATAAGCTGTTGTCCGACAGGGTGTATGTTTCGATTATGGTGCGAGAAAGGCCGAGAAAAACCGGCTGATCGCTACGGCATAGTCGCCGCGTGTGACCTTTTGCGCCGGATTGAATACGGCATGCACCGTCGGCGACAAGTCATACGGTCCTTGCGTAACGGAGAAATACGCATTCAGAATGTTAAGATCCAGCGCCAATTGCACATAGCCCCGCAATTGTTCCGGGATATTCGCGGCATCCTCGATCAGCAGCCGCTGGTCACCATATTGGACGGTCAGCGTTTGCTGATTGCGCTGCACCGCCTCTTCCTGCAGCCCCAGACTTTGCACCAGCGCGTACGCCAGGTCAAGCCGCGTCACTTCTTTTTTCGGCGCAAAGTTTCCATTCTCCGTTGCAAGCATCACGCCGTTTTGCAAATGGGAGGCATCCCGCAGCGCCGCTCCTTTGGCGGTGACAGCTCGCACGAAGGGCAAGTCTTCCCGTTTCACGTCTGCAAAGGACAACGTGCTTCCGGAAGCCTGCCGAATCTCCGCTCCCATCGTCAAATACTGAGCCAACTCGACGCGGGTCAGCGCCTGATTCGGTTTAAAACTGCCGTCAGCATAACCGTCCAGCAAACGCTCGCTGACCCCCAGTTTAATCGCCTCTGCCGCAGGATGGCCGGCAATGTCGTTCAACCCGGTGAAACCGTTAGCCATTTTGAATGTCAAGGTTCCCTGCACCTGTTCCGGCAATCCGGCAGCTCCCTGCAAGCCGCGCAACTGCACAGTCCAATTGCCCGCTTGCGGGGTCGTAACAGAAACGGTGCGGTCGGGATACAAAGCGAACAACACGCTGATGCCGGAACTGTATTCGGTTCCGTCAGGTCCGATTAACACCAGATTGATCGGATTGCCGGTCGTTTCTTCAATTCCGTAGGCGTTGATGCGGGCAACCAGTTCCGACTGGCCGGCAGGAACCGTAAACGCATATCGATTCGAAGACCCTGCAACCGGATTGTAATCGACCGTAAAGGAACTGCTCGTCGCGCTTACTTTCGCATCACTGTTGAAATTCCGCAACAGGTTGACCGTTTTCCCGTAGGTTCCTTGCTGGAAAGAGGCGTCAACAGTCGCATACGCGTTCACGTAACCGGCTCCCGTTTCCCATGCCTCGCCTCCCGGAATGTTGGTTGCCGTTTCCTGCAGGATCTGTTTGACCTCATCCGGTGAAAGGGCCGGGTTTGCATCAAGCATCAACGCAACGATTCCCGCCGCATGCGGCGCAGCCATCGACGTTCCGCTCATTGTCGTATAATAGGGAATATAGGCAGGTTCCAGATTCACATCGTCTGTTGGCGCCAACGAAGAAACGGGAGCGATCACCCGGGTTGAGACAATGTCGACACCAGGAGCTGTGAAGGTAGGCCGGTCTTCCCAAGTGTACATGGTGCCTTCGATCATCACGCTGCCTTTGCGGTCCTTCATGCCGCGGGAGGAAAAATCGGCCAATCTGCCTTGTTTGTCCCCCGCAGCAACTGTGATGACCCAGGGTGCTTTCTTGAAGTTTCCGGTAATCGTGTCTTCACCGGGACCGGAATTACCTGCCGAGAAGACGACCGCCACGCCTCGTTTGTACAGTTCATAAGTGGCGATGTTCGTCGGATCGTTCGGGTCAAACGGGGTCCCCACATCCCCCGTATTGCCCCAGGAGTTGGTGACAACACGAATGTTGTACTGGAATTGGTGCGTCAACGCATAGTCAAAGCCGCCCAATGTATCAAGCATGAACAACGCGGCGCCGGAACCGTATCCGATCAAGTCCGCTCCAGGGGCCACACCTTCGTATTTGCCGTTCGACATGGCTCCGGTGCCGCCTACAATCCCTGCCACATGCGTGCCGTGACCGCCTGTCGAGTCGGTATTCGGCACGTCTTCCGCATAGGTGACGGGCAGGAATGTATCGATGGCGTGCAGATTGGCCGCTCCGGCCACGTTTTGCACAAGATGTTCGTTGTATTTCAAATCATTGTGCGTCCCGTCGACACCGCTGTCATTGATCAAGACGCCGATGCCCTTGCCGGAAACGGGGAGTCCGCCGTTCAGCTTCGTCATGTCCGCGTCGGTGCGGGTTTTGTCAACGCCCGTCAGTGCCGTTGCGGTATCGTTCTCATAAGACAATTGTTGATTGAGATAGATGGATTGAACGTCAGGACTGGCGGCCAATTGGTTGATTTGTTCTGCCGTTGCCAGAACGCCTGCCATCGGCAGAGCCCGGAAGGTTAAGCCTTTTTGGATGCCGGCCGATTTGAGAAGATTCAGGTTCGCCTCGGCAGGTGCTCCCTTCCCGCGGAACGTGACAATGACCTCAACCGGGGATGTGCTGTTCGCGAGTACCGCCTGCAATTTCGGATCGATTGCCGCTTGCCTCGCGATGGTCCCTTCCGCTCTCGCTCCCATCAGACCAAAAGGCGGAGTGACCAGAGACATGACAAGCGCGGCCAGCAGGATGATTGATTTGATGCGCATGCGATCGCCCCTTTTTTTTCAAAATGCTGTCTATTCTTGCAATCTATTATCGCCGATCCTGCGCACCCCGCACATTCCGCAAAAGATCTATCACGTTCTGATATTGGCACTATTGTCGAACAGTACAAAAGTACTATCAGACAAGCAGCAGCAGACGGTTCATGAAAAGGGGACCAGCTTGTGCTGGACGGCATAGATCACCGCTTGCGACCGGCTTTTCACATTCAGTTTCTTGAAAATCTTGCTGATATGGATTTTCACGGTTTTATCGCTGATATACAATTGCTTGGCGATTTCCTTGTTGCTCAGTCCGTTGAGAAGAGCAAGCAGCACCTCTTTTTCCCGTTCCGTCAGTTCCTGCTCGTCCGTTTTTGCCTGCGGGCGTTGTTGATGGTAGGCGACCAGCTTTTTCGTCATGCTCGGGTGGATGATGGAATGCCCTTGATATACGGTGCGGATCGCGTCCACCACCTGTTGGGATGTTGCGTCTTTCAACAGATACCCATCGGCTCCCGCACGCAGGGAAGCCAAGAAATATTCGTCATGGTCATAGGTGGTCAGCACCAAAATTTTGCAGTCCGGGTATTGTTGTTTCAGCAACGCCGTCACTTCAACACCGTTTTTGCCCGGAAGATTGATATCCATCAGGATTACATCCGGAGCGCACTGCGCCGCAATTGCCAAAACCTCATCGCCGGAAACCGCTTCTCCAACTACCTCAAGATCCTCTTCGATCTCCAAGATGCTTCGCAATCCGTCCCGCAAAACGGCATGGTCATCGACCAACATGACGCGTATCATGCTCGTTGCCCCCCTTTGTTTCTATATTCGGAATCAACAGGATGATTTCTGTCCCATCTCCCTGCGCGCTGTCAATTTGCAGAGTGGCTCCCGCTCGTTCCGCCTGTTCGTTCATGTGCAGGATTCCATAATGCGGTTCCCGCTGCGCTTTGATCATCGCATCAAACAGCGCGAAACCGATGCCGTCATCCTTCACTTTGAGAAGAACATGTTCACTCTGGTAACTGAGCAGGACTTCCACCTTGCCGGCCTTGGCGTGTTTTGCGATGTTCTGCAGGCTTTCCTGAAGTGTATCGAAGATCGTTTTTGCCACTGACGCAGGAAGTTCCTGCGGATTTCCCCGCTCATGAAAGAGAACCTCCAGTCGATGCTCTTGTTTGAAGGATTCGATTTTCTCCAGGATGGCCCGTTTCAGCCCGATTCGCTCTGTCGGATAGGGCCGCAATGCGTAAATCGATTGCCGGACCTCGCGCAAACTTAGGCGCAGCTGGCGGACGCTGTCATCCATGACGCGCAGCAGTTCTTCCGGATGATCCGAATGTTTGCGCTGCGCCGATTCCAATTTGAAAACGGCCCCGGCCAGCGATTGCGCAATCCCGTCATGAATCTCCCGGGCGATCCGGTTTCGTTCCTCCAGCAGCATTCGATTTTTCTGTTCGGAAATCAGCATTCTCGTTTTCAACAAACTAGCCAGTTGGTTGGCCAATGTAGCCAAGGACTGGATGTCTTCCGGTGTAAAGCTTGTCGTTCTGCTTCTCCCTGCGGCCAACATTCCGACCAATTCGTGTTCGACGATCAACGGGGCATAAACGAGAGAACGAATCACATTCTCGAACAGATTGTCGCCTGAAGGGGACTCCGCTCTCCGATTCGTATAGACAGTCGTCTCCGTCATGGTTTCGAATTTCGCTTGCAGATCTTCAGACAAAGGAGAGGTTTCGCGAACTCGCCCGTCTTGGATGAGCAGGAACCATTCTCCATTTGTTTTCATCCAGATGGCCAATGCTTGCGTTTCCAGAAAGTCGCGCAACACCGGCCGCAGTTTGTCCATTTGGCCGGAGGGAACCACCTGATTTAATTGTGTGGTAATGGAGAACAGCGATTTTAACCGGTTTTTTTCTTTCTGGATTCGTACAACAGTCGAACTGATCAAGGAAATCGCAACCAACGGCGAAAAGAAAAACAAGAAGGAAAAGACGTCAACCTCTCCCCGGTTTTGGCTGCCCAATACAAACATCAACGCTCCGTAGAGAAACGACAAACCGGCAACCATCGCTTCCGGGACGCTTTTCATTCGCCAATGACGCCAGGTGTAGGGCTGCGGGCGAATCAGCAGCAGCAGATCGACAAGCAGATTGTTGAGGACATAATAAGCGAGAGTAAACGCAAACAACAGGCTCAATTCACGGGCCAAGACCGGCAGACCGTAACTTTCCAGAAGCGGAGAAATCCATCTCGACCCGCTCCATTCTGCGCATGCCAGGCTGATGACAAGCTGCGCCGGAGTGAACAGAATCAGGCGAATGGGCCGTTGACGCAAAACATTCACCACTGCCAGAATCAACCCGTAGGAAACTATCGTTGCCGCAGGGCCAAAGATCAGATTCATCGTATAAACGAGCGGAAAACTGAGAGCGCTTGACCCTTTCCAGATCGGTACCGGCGCGTATTCGGTAATACCGATAAAGATCATCAGCAGCAGAAAGGTATAAGGATCGGAAGGCACTCCTATTTGCATGACGGCAGACAGTACCGTCAGCAGCCCAAGTGCTGCGATCAGATACAGATAATAGTTGGCAAATTGTTCTCTCCGTTGAATATGGTCAGACTGTCTCAAACCACTCCCCGCTTTCATTCGTTCATTCCTTAAATTGTTTTAATTATCACACAACACGGCCCTGTCGTGAATATCCAAAAACAGACAAGCCGGAACCGGCCAAATGGACTCTGCCACTAGCCAATCCCGGCTTCGTGTTCTCCCTTTGGGCGCGAACACTACTTTATAATATTAAGTTGGATCGAAATCGCCAATTCAGCGGAAGTTCTAAATCCTGCTACCGTTGGTACTAATGAGAATAGTACAAAAGTCCGTTAGTACCTTTGGTTTTTGTGTGGTGTTGAGGGTCTCCCCTGAAAAGATTGTAATATTCTGATAATTATAGTAATTTATAACCGATGGGGTACGCCAAGCCAAGCTTGTATGGGGTGAAACGAAATGAGTAATAATACAGTCAAGCAGGTCAATTTTGTAAACCGTTGGCGTATTCTCTTTTGAAACGTTGCCGAAAGGCATGTTTTTCCTTCTAATCTTGTGAAGAAGGAATTTTTTCTTTTTCAAGATATTCATCAATATCAAGACGTAAGCTTAAAGGATGATGTTCTTGTCGTCCGTCT
>JAGVBM010000045.1 GCA_020059765.1 Bacillota bacterium | reverse complement strand
TGCCCACCGCGCAGCCCAATCCGATCAGGCTGAATAACAGAAAGGGAAGTCGTTCATGTCCGGCGGCAAAGGCCTGCTCTACAATCCAACCGCCGCCGGTAGTGCCAACGGTGCCGCCGATGGCAGTCGACAGCGAAAAGAAACCGAAAAAGGAAGCGACCAATTCCCGGTCGGAAATCTCGGCGATCCATGCTTGCGAGGTCGGTTGGATCAACATGCTGGAAAGGGCAATTCCGACTACGGGCACAGTCACCGTCAGCAAAGAGGTGTGGAAGGCGCCAGGCAAAAACGACGCGCCAAGAATCAGCATCCCCAGCGCCATCACCGGAAAGGGCTGCAGATGGTACTTTTCAATCAGGCGGGTAATCGGTTGTTGAAACAGAATGATCAATACCGACAGTCCGGTGAACAAATAACCGGAAATGTCAAACCCTGCTTGTTCCTGGGCCAATACGGGGATTACCATATACATTTGTTGATACAGCAGATAATAGCCCATCAGCCAGAAAGTCAGCCAAAGGAAAGGGAGATTCTCTGCGATATGTTTGATGTCCGCGAACAGGCTCGGATGATCGCGTTTCACAACGGCAATTCGGGGCACGGCCAGCCAAACCAGGAATCCGAAAAACAAAAAGATGCCGGCGGAGATGTAACAAATCCAGGCAAATACATCCCACCCGGACAGCCAGGCACCGATCATCGGTCCGAGCGTCAATCCGGCGTTGCCGAAAATATTGCGCCAGGCAAACACCTGCTCTCGGTTGTCGGAAGTCGAAAGTTCGGTCGTTGCGGCTTGCCAGGCGGGTGAGAACAGGGCGCCGCCGACACCGGCCAAAATCCCTGCCAGAAACAGAAAGGGAAGCGATTCGACAAAACCGAACATGGCAAAGCCTGCGGCCCGAATGATCGAACCGAGCACGATCGTCTGTTTATATCCGAAACGGTCGGCAATTACGCCGCCAAACAACATCAAACCTTGTTGTGCAAACAAACGGACGGAGTACAGGACACCGGCCATTGTCAGCGACAAACCGAGTCTTGTCGTAAAATGTACCGCCAACAAGGGGATCAGCATGAAAAATCCCATATTCGTCAAAAAAGCGCTCAACTGCAATGTCCACAAACCGACGGACCATTTGGGGAGCGATACGCGCATGAAGTGTCACCGTCCTGTCTCTCCTATTCTAGCAGAATTTGCCCGACAAAAATAAAGTCGATTCGTATATAATTTCGTATATAATAATGTCATTGCAGCCATTGTGACGGAAAGCAGGTGGTTTTTGTTGGTCAGTTTCGACTGGCTCAAACGGCACGCGCGCGACTTTGATTTCGGACTGCTGGTCGCTTTGATCGGACTTGCGATCATCAGTTTTCTTGCCGTATATTCGGCAACCATCAACCGCCCTTTGTACGAAGGCTGGTACAAAAAGCAAATCCTCTGGCTGATCATCGGATTCAGCGTGTTTTTTCTGCTGGTCCTGAATGATTACCGGATTCTTACTAACAGCCGCCTGTTGTGGACCGGCTATGGCATAACGATGCTGCTGTTGGTTATTGTGCTGTTTTTTACAGGGGTGAACGGGTCACGCAGTTGGATTCCCCTGCCTGGGTTTCAATTGCAGCCCTCCGAACTGGGCAAACTGTTTGCGATTATGGGAATGGCCTCTTATTTGGCGAAGATGCAGGAACAGGAAGAGGGACTGAATTTGCGGCATTTCGGCAAGCTTTTGGCAATATGGGCCGGCCCCTTTATCCTGATCATGATGGAACCGGACTTAGGTCAGGGACTGGTCATGGTCGGACTGTTTGTGGCGATGCTGATGGTGGTTCTCGACCGCAAACCGCTGTTGATCTTTGGCAGCGTTGCGGGGGTCATCATAATCCTGCATTTTATCGGTTTGACCATGTACCCGGAAATTTATTTGAAAGCTGTCAATCTGCTCCCTTTGGCCGATTACCAAAAAGCCCGCTTCGTCGCGGTAGTCGACACATCGCTGGCTGGAAAGTACGGGTTTCAGTTGACGCAAGCCATGATTGCCATTGGGTCAGGCCAACTGTACGGCAAGGGATACATGCAGGGGTCGCAGACGCAAGGCGCGTTCGTTCCTGAGCAGCAAACCGATTATGTATTTACTGTGATTGGGGAAGAGTTTGGGTTTATCGGTTCGGCCGCCGTAATCATCTTGTACTTTGTCCTGCTGCAGCGGTTGACAAAGATCGCGTTGACGAGCAATGACGCCTTCGGAACTTTTTTTATCGCGGGGGCGATCGGCATGTTCGGGTTCCAGATCTTTGAGAATCTGGGGATGAATCTGGGATTGATGCCGGCAACCGGAATCACGCTGCCGTTTCTTTCCTACGGCGGAACGTCACTGTTGACCAACTTCGTTATCATGGGGATCGTGCAGTCAATTGCGATCAGGCGGCGGAAGCTGCGATTCTGATCAGCCCATGCCCGTAAAACTGTTTTGAAAATGTTACTTTTTTAGGTTTTGGAAAGAAGGTATGCAAACATGATCGTACAACCAGCAGACCGGCTTCGGCGGTTGCCGGAGCAATTTTTTTCGGCTTTGGTGCGAAAGGCGAACTCTTATGTGGAAAAAGGCTGCGATGTGATCAATCTGGGGCAGGGGAACCCGGATATGCCCACACCGCCGCATATTGTGGAAGCGCTGCGTGAGGCGGTATTGGACCCGACGACCCATCGGTATTCGCCGTTTTCCGGACTGTTGGAACTGAAGGAGGCCATCGCCGCTTGGTATAAAGAGGAATTTGCCGTGGATCTCGATCCGGCAACGGAAGTGGCGATTCTGTTTGGCGGCAAAGTCGGCTTGGTTGAAATCAGCCAATGCTTGTTAAACAAAGGGGATATTTGCCTGGTTCCCGATCCGGGCTATCCGGACTATTGGTCGGGAGTGGCGATGAGCGGCGGGGAAATGGTCATGATGCCGCTGCTGCGGGAAAACGGATTTCTGCCTGATTATTCAACGATTCCGAATGAGGTGTTGGAGCGGGCGAAACTGATGTTCCTGAATTATCCGAACAACCCGACATCCGCCACGGCCAACCTGGAGTTTTTCCGGCAGACGGTGGAACTGGCGGCAAAGCATCAGATTGTGGTTGCCCATGATTTCGCATACGGGGCAATCGGATTTGACGGACAAAAACCGGTGTCCTTCCTGCAGGCGCCGGGCGCGAAAGAAGTAGGGGTCGAATTTTACACAATGTCGAAGACGTATAATATGGCCGGTTGGCGGGTCGGATTTGCGTTGGGCAATAAAGAGGTGATCTCGTTGATCAATATGCTGCAGGATCATTATTATGTCAGCCTGTTCCCGGCTGTCCAGCGGGCTGCGATTGCCGCTCTGCGCGCTCCCCAGGATGCGGTGCGGGAATTGGTGAAGATCTATGAACGGCGGAGGGACGTATTGATCGGAGGGCTGCAGGAATTGGGGTGGGATGTGCTGAATCCGCAAGGCTCGTTTTTTGCCTGGATTCCGGTCCCGAAAGGAATTGGCTCTGTCGAGTTTGCCGATCGGGTGCTGGATCAGGCGCATGTCGTGATGGCGCCGGGCGTCGGATTTGGCAAGAGCGGCGAGGGATATGTACGGGTCGGCCTCCTGGCGCCGGAGGAGAGACTGCGGGAAGCGGTGGAGCGGTTGGCTCGGATCAAATTTTAACTGAACGGAAACAAGCATGCCTGTGGGAATGCGCTGCGAAGGAGAGTGCATTCATCGCAGGTGTGCTTTTTTAGTGCTTGCTGAAACTCATAATCGTGCATCCCGGAAAATTAACCGTTAAAATTTATTTGACTGGTTATGGTGAATCGGATATGTTATAACCATCAAATATTATTTTTGGAGGTTAATTCAATGGATGTTGGGATGGAATCCGGCGAAACGGTATTACGGGAAAAATTCGGCACTGCCGACATGGCGGCAAAATTGGAAGAACGGGGTATCTCAGAGACAATTACCTTATTGTTCAAGATGTTTATTGAATCGTCTGATTTTTTCTTTCTTGCCACTTCCAATCGGAACGGAGAGGCAGACTGTTCGTTTCGAGGCGGGGAACGCGGGTTAGTTCGCGTGATTGATCATAAGTCTCTTTTGTTCCCCGATTATCCCGGAAATGGTCTGTTTCAGAGTTTGGGCAACCTGCTTGAGAATCCGCATATCGGGATGCTGTTTATCGATTTTGAAAAAGGGCAGCGTTTACGGGTTAACGGAACGGCCGAACTGATGACGGACGACTCCGATTTGGCCATGTACCCGGGAGCATTGTCGGTTGTAAAAGTGAGCGTTTGCGAAGTGTATACCAACTGTTCCGGGCGAATTCCAAAGATGGTGCGAGTGTCCAGCTGAGAGGATGTCGAAAGACTTATTAATGTAACGCCAGATCTTCATGACAAATTTCGAAAAGGGGGCAGGCAACAATGAGTCACTTGACTTTAGGAGTACACCATGTTGGACTTTCTGTGACAGATGTGGAAAGATCGAAAAGTTTTTACCGGGATATTCTGGGGTTCGAAATCATCGGCGAGAATCCGGGCGTATTCGCATTTGTATCGGACGGAACGACTATGATTACCCTGTGGCAAACAGGAACGGAAGAAGCCTCCTTTTCAACGTGCGGGTTGCATCATCTTGCTTTCCGCGCGCCTGATTTTAACTCCATGCAGGATATTGAACGGCGTCTGCGGGATGCAGGAGTACCCATACAATTTGATGCTCTTGGGCTACACGGGAGAGAAGGTCGGCTAATCGGACTTTTTTTCTACGATCCGGACGGGATCCGGCTGGAGATAGCGTATGAAGCACAGGAGGGGGAAGGGAACGGGCTGCCTGTGATCGGGGGGTGCGGCTCCATTTGACCCCATAAGCCGAAGTCAATTGCCGGATGGGGAAAAGGACTGAAAGCGTCAGCGGATGTATAGCCTCCTTCCCTGGTGTATACTACCAGAAGGAGGTTCGGATATGTTTTCTTATCACGGCGGAATGTTATGGGTGGATTTTATCAATACGGAATTTTTGCAGCAAGGACATGTGCAGGATCAGATTCGTCACCTTCGCGATTTTGCCGATTGGCTGCGGCAGGCGGGTGAACCGGCTTGGATCGATCAAATCGAATCCCTGTTGGAGCGGACAACGGCGGCAGAGGCTGAACAACTTCTGGCGGATCTGCGGCGTTTGCGAAAAGAAGCCAGGGCCCTGGCGGATGAGGTTGCTGCAACGGAGACGGTTTCCGAGGAACGCATTGCCGATATGAACGAACTGCTTGCATTAATCGAGGGATCATGGCGGATCATGCGCACGGAGGACGGACACCGGGCAGTGTATTGGCCGCAACCCAACTTGACGGATTTGCTGCAGTGGCCGATTTTGCAATCGGTAATGGAGTTTCTGACAGAGAAAGACCGGGAGCGTCTGAAGCCTTGCAGGAACCACGCCTGCATCCAGTATTTCTACGACATATCCAAAAACAACACGCGGCGCTGGTGCCGTATGGAAGTGTGCGGGAACCGCGAGAAAGCAAGACGCCATTACCGGAAAAAAGCGGCGGAGGGACAGAGTGCAACGTGAAAGAACGCAACGTGAGAGAGCGCAAAATTGTTGTAAAAAATGTTGTTGACACTTCCTGCCGCCCTGTCGTATATTTCTCTTAGTTTAAACATGGAATAACTGAAAATTAATATTTTCTTCTTATCAAGAGCAGGCTGAGGGACTGGCCCGATGACGCCCGGCAACCGGATGAATCCGAACGACAATGTCGTTTTTGTTTCATCAATGGTGCTAACTCCTGCAGAATCATGGATTCTGAGAGATAAGAGGCGACGGACCGACTAGGGTACGCCTCTTTTCTTCGGAAAAGGGGCGTTTTTTGATGAAGGAGGCGGCGGGAATGGAACAGGCGGAGCAAACAAGCGAATACCGGGACTACGTAATTGCAGTCTATTTGGTGCAGGGACGAGAGATCGATTTTTATAAAAAAGCCGAAGCGATTGCGGTGGGACTGACCGTAGGTTCGTGGACCGATCTGCCTGCCGGGCGGCAGGAGCAAATGAAGCCCCATTTGGGGCAGGTTGTGGATGTGGAAGAATGGGGTGCCGATGAGCGGGGGAACCAACAGGCACTGCTGCGAATTGCCTATCCGATCCGCAATTTTACCTCGGCTATACCGGCCTTGTTGACGACCGTGTTTGGCAAATTATCGATGGACGGCACGATTCGCCTGCTTGATCTGGAACTGCCCGATTCTTTCAGCCGGCAGTTTCCGGGACCGAAATTCGGAATCGACGGCGTGCGTCATTTGTTGGGGGTGCACGACCGGCCGCTTTTGATGTCAATCTTCAAATCGTGCATTGGATACGACACGGATACGTTTGCCGAACTGTTTTACCGGCAGGCGGCAGGCGGGGTGGATCTGGTCAAGGACGATGAAATTTTCTTCGACGACAGCTACGCTCCT
>JAGVBM010000062.1 GCA_020059765.1 Bacillota bacterium | reverse complement strand
CTTGCTGCCGCTGTATTTTTCTTTTCGGAAACGGATTTGTTCAATTTTTCCGCTTTCGCATTCTGCACAAGGAGCCTTGCCTTGAGGATCGCTTTTTTTGCAATTGGACTTGCAGCAGTTCCGCGGGTGGGTACCCCCTTTACATTTCCTTTTTTAATTTTTCCGCTTTCGTAGGCCAACAGTTATCCCTCCTTTGCTGATTCCCGGAACGACCGTTTCAAATACGGCCAACGTACGATCCATCATCGTGTCAACAGACCATTGCAGTGCAGCCCAATGTTTGGAATTATCCCCTAATTTTTGCCGATAGACATCATTTGCTAACAGTTTTTTCAGATTCAGATACAGACTTTCTGACCGGTCTGCCGGGTATATCAGGCCGGTCTTTCCGTGCGACACCATTTCCGGAATCCCTCCAGCATCGGATACAATGACTGCCTTTCCCGCAATCTGGGCTTCCATGACCGAAAAGGGAAGATTATCTTGTAAACTTGGCAGAATGAAAATATCCGCATGTTTCAACAAGGAAGGCACATCATCGCGATTCCCTAGGAAAATTAAGTTGTCATGCAGATTCAACCGTTCTGCCCGGCGTTCCAATTTGTCGCGCAATTCTCCGTCGCCGATCAGCAAACAGATCCAGTCATCCCTGTCCCGTTTCAATCTGGCCAATGCGCTTAACAAGTTCTGATGGCCTTTAACCGGAACAAGCCTTGCCGGTACAGCCAATATTTTTTTATCCTTTGGAAAAGCGAATTCGGATGGCTGCTGCATCCGTCTTTTAAATGCGGGAATGTCCATTCCGTACGGGACAACGGTCAAGTGGTTGGCCGGAACGTTAAATTCATTGACTAATAGATTCTTTAGCCATTCTGTCGGAACGATCGTCGCGTTGCTTGAAGTGGCGCCATAATATTCTTCGCCAGCGGCATAATACCAAGGAAGACTGTCCTTACTTTTCACTTCACCGGAGTAGAGAAACTCGGTTGCCAGACAACCGTGGATCGTGGCGATCAAGGGAGTCTTTTCCGATTTCACCCGCCATAATGCCCGAGTTGAGACGATATCCTGGGTATGAATCAAGTCGTACTTGGTCAGACCGAAAACGGTCGATGCAGTTTCGTAACTGTAGCGTTCAATGTCCCTCCAGCGGATCCAGGGATCGACTTGTGGAAGCTGTTCATTGTAATATCCGAGAACTTTTTCATAGATCAGGTCTTTCACTTTTGATTTGTCGAGATAACGACCGTTGTTTGGCATATAGTACTTCTGCATATCAGGATGATGGGCAAAGATATCAACCTGATGTCCCCTGCGTTCCAATTCCCTTTTCAAGGTATACACGTAGGTCGATACCCCGCCCACATGCGGCAGGTACCAGTATGTGGCAAGCAAAATCTTCATATCTCCCCATCCTTTCTGGCCAAATGTCACTATATCCTATGTCAGTTCCCAATGTTTTGAAAGAGATAATTGACCAGATTTTGGATGGGGACTCATCTATTTCTCCGATTCCCATTCAGCATCTCCCCATCTTTTTTCCCAACGCCTGCCTAGCAAATCCAATAATTGAATCGGTAGTTTCCAACAACACTAATTTTATATGCGAATATACTAGATGATTTACCTATTTTTAGAAATCGTAAGATACTTGTCTATTACCAATCGGAAGTCACCTCCGTAGGATATGTATCGAAAGAGATTTTGCAATGGCCTGTTATTGTCATCCATCTCCTCCATTTGGGATTGAACAAATAGCGCCTTGGCAACGAATCGGGACGGCAGGATCGTCTCCATTCATTCTGGTTGAATCAAGAAAGAGGTGATTTATATGGGGAAGGATATGATTTACACAGTCGGTATTGTGGGATTAGGGTATGTAGGCTTGCCGCTTGCCCGTCTGTTTCTCGAGAAAGGTCACACCGTCTACGGCATTGACCTGGATGAAAGAAAAATCCAGAAGCTTACAAAAAGGCAAAGTTATTTGTCCGATTTTTCAAATACGGACGTACGGAGAATGTTTTCAAAGGGACGCTTCTTCGTCGGCAGCTCCTATGAAGTAATATCTCATGTGGATGTAATGATATTATGTGTGCCGACTCCTTTAGATGAAGTCGCAAAACCTGATTTGCGATTCGTGCGGGAAGCGATGACGGCTGCGCTTCCCTACTTGCGAATCGGTCAATTGGTCATTTTGGAAAGTTCAACGTATCCCGGTACTACGGAAGAAGAACTGCTTCCCTTAATTGAATCAATCGGATTGAAGGTTGGCAAAGACATCTCACTCGTCTATTCCCCTGAACGAATCGATCCTGGGCAAAGCGTTTATGAACTCCAGGAGATACCGAAAATATTGGGAGGTGTGACTCCATCCTGCACCCATTTCGGGAAACGAGTCTACGAAACAATCTTCAACCGGGTTGTAGTCGTATCATCCCCTCGCGCTGCTGAAATGACGAAGCTTTTGGAAAACAGCCAACGATTCGTCAATATTTCGTTCATGAATGAATTGATGATGCTTTGTGACAAAATGAACATTGATTTGTGGGAAGTAATTGCCAGCGCCAGCACGAAACCTTACGGATTCACCCCTTATTATCCCGGCCCCGGCATCGGCGGTCATTGTATTCCTGTTGACCCGTTGTATCTTTCTTGGAAAGCGAAGACCTTCGACATGGATCTTGAATTTATCGAACTCGCAAATAAGATCAACGAACAAATCCCCGAGTTTGTCGTTCGAAAAATCGAAAAACATCTTTCTTCAGTCAAACCACTTCACGACAGTTCAATCTTGGTCATTGGCGTGACGTATAAAAAAGATGTCAACGACTTGCGTGAATCTAGAGCGTTGGAAATCATCAAACGATTGAAAGATTCGGGAGCAAAAGTCAATTTCTATGATCCGTTCATCGAACAGATTGAGCTGGATGGAACTAACGTCAAACGGATTTCATTAACACGAAGATATGTTCAACAACATGACTGCACATTGATTCTGACCGATCATTCCGGAATTCCGTACGAAGAAATCGTGAACAATGCTCCACTTGTTTTCGATACTCGAAATGCTGCAGGCAAGTTCAAAAATCGCGGAAATGTGATCTTACTGTAGAGGTGTTTATCATGAAAATCCTTGTAACGGGCGGTGCCGGTTTTATCGGATCCCACCTTGTCAGCCGTCTATTGCAGTTGGGTCATCAGGTTTGGACACTTGACGATCTGTCAAACGGTCATCAGGAATTTCTGGAACATGTCATAACGCACGAAAGACACACCTTTGTCCACGACTCTGTGATGCATAGGAAAACGGTGGAACAGTTGGTCCAGAAAGTGGATGCTATCTATCATCTGGCCGCCGTGTTAGGCGTCAAAAATACAGTCGAAAATCCGTTAAAGGTAATCGAGAACAACATAGACGGCACACGAATCGTTCTTGAATCCGCATATAAAAAACGGGCGAAAGTGGTCCTTGCCTCCACTTCGGAAGTCTATGGAAAAAATGAAAAATTGCCCTTCAAAGAGGATTCGGATCGAGTTTTGGGACCTCCTTCCACCCACCGTTGGTGCTATTCCACCGCCAAAGCGATTGATGAACACTTGGGGTTTGCCTACGCGGACAAAGGACTTCCAGTGACAGTGGTGCGTTATTTCAATGCCTACGGTCCTAGGCAGACCTCATCCCAATACGGTGGCGTTGTACCCCGTTTTATCAAAGCCGCATTGACCGATCGACCGATTGAAGTATATGGTGACGGAACCCAAACCAGATGTTTTACGTTTATCAGCGATACGGTAGCCGGTACTGTGGCAGCGTTGAATCCAAAAGCAGACGGTCTTGCATTTAACATCGGTTCGGATCAGCCCATCACAATTCGCGATCTGGCTTTAGCCATTCATCGGTTGACCGATTCGGCGTCAACCATTGCAACCGTACCGTATGAACAAGCATATGGTCCGGGGTATGAAGACATGCAGGCACGAATTGCTGATCTGACACGTTCGCAAAACATCTTACAGTATCGGCCAAGTGTGGCATTGGAAGAAGGGTTGCGCAAAACGATTGCGTGGTATCGGAAGAGCCTGACCTAGCGATGTTTGGCAAGAAAAGTTTACCGAAGAAGGAGGTATGCATATGAAGGCTGTCGTCACCGGCGGAGCAGGCTTTATCGGTTCCCACCTTGTCGACGAGTTAATCGCAAGTGGAGCAACTGTCCACGTGATTGACAATCTTTCCACCGGGTTGCGGGAACACGTGAACCCGAAAGCAATTTTGCACGTACTGGATATTTGCAGCCCGGAAACAAAAGAATTGATCGTCCGTGTACAACCAGACGTTGTCTTTCATCTAGCGGCTCAAGTGGATGTTCAGCGTTCCATTAGAGAGCCTGATTATGACGTCCATGTAAACATTGTGGGGACTGTTAATATGTTGGAAGCAAGCTGCCAAGTGCCCGTCAAGAAAATAGTATTTGCTTCCTCCTGCGCCGTTTATGGAAATTTGCAGACCCCGCTGATCGAGGAATCGGATGAAACCGAACCGATCTCCATTTACGGCACTTCGAAACTGACATCCGAATCGTTTATCCGGCTGTTTCATCAAATTTACGGAATTCCATACACGATTTTGCGCTATGCGAACGTTTATGGCCCACGACAAAATGCAAAGGGAGAAGGAGGAGTCGTAGCTATCTTCCTTGACCGCATTCAAAAAGGGTTGCCGTTGATCATACACGGTGACGGGGAACAAACACGCGACTTCGTGTTTGTTAAAGACGTGGTGACTGCCAATCTCGCAGCAGTTCATAAAGGAAATCAGGAAACCATCCAAGTAAGCACCTCTGCCCGGACCTCAATCAACCGATTGGTCGAATTGCTGCAAAACCTACACGGTACAGGTATCCGCGTCATTCACGATGAGGAACGACCAGGTGACATTCGACACAGTTGTCTGGATCATAAGAAAGCGTTGCGTCTATTGAACTGGAGCCCCCAATATGATATAAGTCGAGGGTTAAAAGAAAGCTTTTCCCATGGAAAGAATAAGTGATCAATGACCCCACTCGATACAAAACCCTATGGGATAGTCCCATAGGGTTTTGTATGAGAATCATATTGTATGGAGTGCGTATTGATTAGTCTTCCCACTTAACAGATTCAGTCGGACAACCGTCACGAGCATCCATTGCATCTTGCAAGAATTCTTCGGGTACTTCAACAAAACCTTCGGTTCCACCCGAAAGCTTTACGAATGCGTATCCTTCGTCATCCGCCTCATATACATCGGGGCAAGTGGAATAGCAGGCACCACATGCGATGCAAGTATCTTTGTCTACAAATGTTTTCGCCATGTTAACTTTCACTCCTTCTACCCTTTATGCCGAAAGTATAATCCATTTACCTAAAACATTCAACCTATAACTGCGTCAAATCTACGAAACTGAACTAGGATTTTTCATTCAGTCGTCCGCGATAACCGTGACCCTTGATCAACGCGAGAGTCGTCTGGCGGCCCTAAAACCTAGCATGTGCAGTGGAGGAAGGGCATATACAATCATGTTTGCCTTCTTTACGCCTCGGGATTGAAATTTACGTTTCGCATCGGCGTAAACGTGGAAATCGCATGCTTATAAACCAACTGCTGTTTGCCTTCCGATTCCACGATGATCGTAAAATTGTCAAATGCTTTGACAATTCCCCGGATTTGGAATCCATTTACCAAATAAATGATTACCGGGATGTTTTCTTTGCGAATTTGGTTCAAAAACGTGTCCTGAATATTAATTTGCGATTTGTTCATGATGTACTACCCCCATCCTCTTTTATTTCAACTGTATTCGTGAATCGATGACGAAATTCCTGCACTAAATGACTGCAAGCGTCATACAGATGACTCCATGACATTTGATCAACATAAAACCAATAAATTTGCGGATCGCGGCGAAACCAGGACAATTGGCGTTTTGCATAGCGTCTTGATGCAAGCTTAATCAATTCGACTGCTTCTTGTAAAGTGATCCGGTTCTCAAGGAAGTCTATGATTTCTTTATAACCGATTCCCTGCATGGAAATCAAATCTTTATGCACGCCTTTCATTAATAATTCTTCAACTTCCTTCACCAACCCCTGCTCCAGCATCAGATCCACTCTCTGATTAATTCGCTTATACAGGGTTTCCCGGTCTTTGAGAGTGAGACCGAGCTTCAAGGTTGGAAAACGGGTTTGTCCTTGACTTGGCGATATTTGTTTGGACATAGGAACTCCGGACAATTCATTGATTTCCAACGCCCGAATGATCCTTCTTAAATCATTGGGATGCAAACGTTCAGCGGTGACCGGATCAACTTCTAGCAGACGTTGATGCAAGATCTCCGATCCTTTCTCCTTCGCTTCCTCTTCCAATCGCTTGCGTAACAACTGATTCCCTTCCGTTGCTGTGAAATTATATTCTTCCGTGGCGGCCCGAACATACAATCCGGTTCCACCGACCAAAAACGGTAGATGTCCGCGCAGCCAGATCTTCTCCACCCATTGATCGAACAGTTCCCGGAATTGCATGACTGAAAATGATTCGGTCGGATCAACGATATCAATTCCAAAGTGGGGGACGCCGTTTGTCTCGTCAGGCCGAATCTTGGCCGTTCCGATATTCATGTGCCGATAGATTTGCATGGAGTCCGCAGAAATGATTTCTCCGTCAAAAACGGATGCCAGCTCAACGCTTAACTTGGTTTTGCCCACCGCCGTAGGTCCAACAACGATCACGAGACCGTTTTGCCGTATCAATGTGTATGTTCCTCCTGCATATGAATTACACTGTATGTAAACGAACTGGAACGGGAATCGGGCGGCGGGAATCCCAGCCGTTCAAATTCTCCGCCGCTTAAGCGCTCTTTTAAAACGACAGTCTTGCGGGCGATCCTGCGGGCTTCTCCGATCGCCTCATGTGTCAGGGGATGGTCGACTGACAGAAACCGGACCGGGTCGAAATTGACCGATTCCTTTACAGTATGCCGAAACATGGGATCAAAATAAACCACGTCAAAAGACCGATCCGGTTGACGTTTCATGAATGATAAATGATCCATGGCAACCACTTCCACACGCCGCATGGCTTCCTCCAATTGCCGCATGTCAGACTGCCAACGTTTCAATCCTTCTTTCACCAAGAAAGCGAGAAGCTCGCTTTGTTCGATGCCGACTACTCTTCCCTGAACTCCGGCGGCATGGGCAAAGACGATCGCGTCTGCCCCCATCCCCAGGGTACAATCCAAAATCGAATCCCCAGGCTGGACACGACTTTTGACCAACAAGGTATCCGCTTCCCCGGTCAATATTCGTTTTAGACGGACCACAGACATGGACGGGTGAAAAAAAATTTCCTGATCATCCACAAACAATGTCATCCTTTGACCGATGGACAAAACAAGGCGCGTGTGAAACTGCGACTGTATTTTCCGAATGGTGGTGTGTCCTGTTTTGGGAACAATGCGTCCCCCCAATTCTTCCGCCGCTCTGCGGGCGATGCTCGCCATTTCCGGCGTCGGGTGTCTGGCAGTTGTCACGATCAAATTCGATTGCATATTTACATCACCCGCTTAAACTGTTTTTCCAGATCATATCGGGTCATGTGGATGATAATCGGACGACCGTGCGGACAAGTGAATGGATTGTCAAGTTCAGCCAATTGATCGCAAAGTGCAATCATTTCCGGCATGGAAAGCCATTGATTCGCTTTTATCGCCGATTTGCACGATTTGGAAATGATCTTGTCCTCAATTAAAGCGCGCGGATCTTTGAAGGGTGCTTCCGCTATAATTTCGTCGATCAGTTCTGAAGCCAAGCGCTGTGCGTCCAACCCGCCCCAGATGTCGGGTACGGAGCGTACAATGTAGGAGCCTCCTCCAAATCTTTCAAGTTCAAGTTGAAAGGATTGCAGCAGAGGGAGATGCCGCTCCAGTTTCTCCGCTTCTGCAGCCGACAAGTCCAAAGTAAACGGAACGAGTAACGGCAGTGGATGAACGGTTTTCGCTGCCAGTTTCTTCGAAAACTTTTCATACAGCACTTTTTCATGCGCCGCGTGCTGGTCGATCAGATACAATCCGTTTTCATCTTCCGCTACAATGTACATGCCAAGCACTTGCGCCACCGGACGAAAATGAGGAATGCGTTTGCCGACAGCCGCATCCGCTGCTGCAATTTCATCTGCAGGATCGGACATAGCTGCATCTCGATGAGTCCCCATGTCAAAGCGCGAGAACTCATCTGTCGGCTTTACATGCGGACGGTAGATGTCCAACGCGGCTTCAAGCGAAGTGCGATCCACCGCCAGGGATTCCTCTCCTTTCCGATCCGCTGACCATGTCCTATTCGGTTGAGCCGCATTTTCCCGGATCTGTCGATCTGTCGTCGATTTTGTGGTTGGCTCTTCGTACTTGATCCGAATCGGATTGCCAAACTGCAGTTCCGGCTGTTTGGATTTTTCCGCAGACCGCTTTGCATCTAT
>JAGVBM010000051.1 GCA_020059765.1 Bacillota bacterium | reverse complement strand
TATTCGCACTTTTATTTGTGGTATTCGATGTGGAAATCCTGTTCCTGTATCCATGGGCGGTATCGTTTATGGATCTGGGGCCATTTGGCCTGGTTGAGGTCTTGATTTTTATGGGACTTCTGGTGATAGGCCTGGCCTACGCTTGGAAAAAGAAGGTGTTGGAATGGACTTGATCAAGGGTTATGGCCGTCAGCAGCCGCTTGTTGAGTTTGAAGGGTTCACACCTCAGGAATCGATGGAACTTCAACAAGGCGGCGTATTGGTAGGGGCCTTGGAACAGATTAAAGGCTGGGCGCGCAGCAACTCTTTGTGGCCGTTGACGTTTGGCTTGGCTTGCTGCGGGATCGAAATGATGGGAACGGGAGCATCCCACTACGACCTGGACCGATTCGGGATCTTCTTCCGGGCCACACCCCGTCAGGCGGACGTAATGATTGTCGCAGGAACCGTAACAAAGAAAATGGGTCCTTTGCTGAAACGTTTGTACGAACAAATGCCGGAGCCGAAATGGGTCATCGCCATGGGATCATGCGCGACCGCCGGCGGCCCCTATATCCGTTCCTATTCGGTCGTCAAAGGGGTCGACCAGTACGTTCCTGTTGATGTGTATATTCCGGGCTGCCCGCCGTCTCCGCCGGCACTGATTTACGGACTGAATATCCTTCAGGATAAAATCCGTATGGAGGCGAAAGGAAAGAGGGTGCCTCGCACATGACAGAAGAAAGCAAAGAAACAACCGTAAAACCGTCGGCAGAAACAGCGGTGAACACGGAAACCCAACCCAAGGAAGAACAGCCGGATCCGAAAAAGGAAGCGGCACAAAAAGTATTGGATCGGATTCGCGGTCTGATCGTGCAGGAATTGGGTGACCATGTTCTGGAAGACGCGCTTTTGATGAAACACCAACCGACATTCGTAGTCAAACGCGATCATTGGCTGCAAACGGTCCAATTATTGCGTCATCACGACGCATTGGGGTTTGATTATCCGGAAGCCATGGCGGGAACCGACTATCCGGCAAACGGATACATCGAAGTGATTCTCTACGTCTATTCGATGAATCATAACGAACTTATTGCGGTGAAAACGCGCACCCCCCGGGACAACGCGGAACTTCAGTCCTTATCGTACGTCTATCAAGGGTTGAACTGGGAAGAACGGGAAATATACGATCTGGTGGGAGTCAAGTTCACGGGTCACCCGGATTTGCGGCGGATCATGATGCCGGAAGATTATGAAGGACACCCGTTGCGCAAAGACTTCAGTGTTTGGAAGGAGTAGAGGGTGAAATGGCAGAATTACGCACGGAAGAGATGCTCTTGAACGTCGGCCCTCAACATCCGAGTACACACGGAGTGTTGCGGGTTGTCATAAAGCTTGACGGTGAAATCATCAGGGAAGCAACCCCGGTGATCGGTTATTTGCATCGCGGAACGGAAAAGTTGTCCGAGGATCTGCAGTACCAGCAGATCATTCCATACTTTGACCGATTGGACTATATTTCAGCCATGCTGAACAACCACGCCATCGTCAATGCGGTCGAGAAAGCGATGGATATTGAAATCCCGGAACGGGCCGAGTACCTGCGGGTCATCGTCGGCGAATTGAACCGGACTGCGGCTCACTTGCTGTTTGTCGGGGCGTACCTGTTGGACCTCGGGGCGATGAGTCCGTTTTTGTATGTATTCATGACGCGGGAACGGATTATCGAGTTGTTAAATGAAATTTCCGGCGCCCGTTTGACCTATAACTACATGCGTGTCGGCGGGGTGAAATATGATGCGCCGCCGGGTTGGTTTGCCAAAATTCGTGAATTCATTCCGTATTTTAAGGAAATGTATCAATTGTTCGATGACCTGATTACCGGAAATGAAATTTTCATCAGCCGCGTGAAAGGGATCGGCAGCTACGGTCAGGAAGAGGCGATCAATTACGGATTGTCCGGAATCCCGCTTCGTTCCACCGGCTTCAAATGGGATCTGCGCAAGAACAAATCGTATTCGGTATATGACCGATTCGATTTTGAAATTCCGGTCGGTACGAACGGCGACAACTATGACCGTTATTATTTGCACCTGTTGGAAATGGAACAGTCGATGCGCATCGTGGAACAGGCGATCGATTCGATTCCGGAGGGGCCGGTGATGGGGAAAGCGCCGAAGATTCTCCGCATTCCCGCAGGCGAATACTATGCGGCCGTGGAAGGCGCGAAAGGAGAACTCGGGGTTTACATCGTATCAGACGGCAAAGACAAACCTTATCGAATGAAAATTCGCCGTCCGTCCTTCGTGAATCTGCAAATCATTCCGAGCCTCTTGAAAGATCAAAACATCGCTGATTTTATCGCGATTCTCGGATCGATCGATATCGTGTTAGGGGAGGTTGATGCATAATGTTTGAATGGCTCAACCAGCCTTTTACGCCCATGACGGTGCTGGGCATGGTCATCGGCGGGGTGATTGTGCTGAGCGTGATCCTGCTCGTGGTGGCTTACTCGATTTATGCCCAACGGAAGATTCTCGCCGCCATGCACCTGCGGATCGGCCCGAACCGTGTGGGTCCGTTCGGTCTGTTTCAATCCTTTGCCGATATCCTGAAATTGCTGCTCAAAGAAGACATCGTTCCGGCAAAAGCGGACAAGGCCATGTTCCTGATCGGGCCGATGATCACGTACGTTCCCTCATTCATGGTATTGGCGGTCATTCCGTATACGGCAACCCACCTGTTTACGGCGGAGTTGAATGTCGGCGTTCTGTATTACATCGCGCTGTCTTCCATCTCTGTCATCGGGGTTGTGTTGGGAGCGTGGGCATCCAACAACAAATATTCGATTATTGGCGGACTTCGTTCGGCGGCCCAATTGATCTCCTACGAGATTCCGCTGGCGTTGTCAATCTTGGGCGTCATCCTGATGGCCGGTTCGATGAATATCGTGGAGATTGTGGAAGCGCAGAAAAACATGTGGTTTATCGTTCCGCAGATTATCGGATTTTCCGTCTTCATCATTGCGGCAATGGCCGAATTAAGCCGCGTGCCGTTTGACTTGCCGGAAGCGGAATCGGAACTGGTTGCCGGATACTCCACCGAGTATTCCGGATTCCGGTTTGCTTTCTACATGTTGGCGGAGTACGTGTACATTACGGCGATGGGCGGTCTTGCAGCAGCGCTCTATTTGGGAGGCTGGGAAGGCCCCTTGCTGCCGGGCTGGGCATGGTACGGCATCAAGGCCGGATTGTTTATCTTCCTGACATTCTGGCTGCAGGGAACCTTCCCGCGAATCCGGAACACCTTGCTGATGACCTTCAGTTGGAAAGTGCTGATTCCGATTTCGATCTTGAACATTATTCTTACGGCAATCATTAAGATTGCGGTAGCGTAAGGGGTGATGATGATGTTTGGACTGTTGAAAGGATTGGGTGTTACGCTCCGCCAAATCCCGAAGAAAAATGTCACCCTGCAATATCCCGATGTCAAGCCGGATTGGCCGGATCGTTTCCGGGGGGTTCACAAGTTCTACCCGGAGAAATGCATTGTTTGCAACCAATGCGCGAGGGTATGTCCGACAAGCTGCATATCTTTGTCCGGAACCCGCGGCGAAGACAAAAAGATGCATATCGAGACCTACGACATCAACTTTGAGATTTGTATTTTGTGCGATCTTTGCACCGAAGTTTGCCCGACGGAAGCGATTCAAATGACCGATACGTTTGAACTGGCCGAGTACTCCCGCGATGCGCTGTTCAAGAACATCGAGTGGCTGGCGGAAAACGGACGTCAGCATGACGCGCGCAAAGGAAAAAGCGACGATCAGGCGAACCACGATGCGAAAGCGGCAGACAAGGCGGGTGAACAATAATGGCGTTTCCACAATTAACCGGACAAATGATTGCGTTTATGTTGATCAGTCTGGTCGTAATCGGTTCAGCGGTGGCCATGTTGTTTACTCGAAGAGTCATCTACATGGCACTGATGATCGGCGGCGTGTTTATCGGAGTGGCAGGGATTTACGTATTGCTGAATGCCGATTTTATCGGAATGGCGCAAGTCTTGATCTACGCCGGCGCGATTACGATCCTCATGTTGTTTGCGATTATGCTCACACATCACGGGCATCAGGAACAAACCCCCGTCAACGGTCATACGATTTTCTCCGTTGTGGCGGCAGGCGGACTGCTGGGCCTGCTTTACTGGGGCTTTAATACGGTGGATTGGGCAAAATGGCAGAGTATGTCACCCAAAACGGATGCGCCGGAATGGGGCACGAGTTCGGTGAAAGCAGTGGCAAATTCCATTTATACCCAATATACGATTCCTTTCGAGCTCGTGTCGGTGATCTTGATCGTGGCTTTGGTGGGAGCCGTTATATTGGCGCGGAAGGAGGAAAATTGATGGAACCGACAATCGTAAGGTTTCTTCTTCTGGCGGCCGTCCTTTTCTCCCTGGGATTGTTTGGAGTGCTTTGGAAACGGAACATTATCATTTTGCTGGTTTCAATCGAATTGATGCTCAACGCGGTCAATATCAACCTGATTGCCTTTTCCCGGCTGGGGTTGGTGCCGAACATCAACGGACAGGTGTTTGCCTTGTTCGCGATGGTGATTGCGGCCAGTGAAGTTGCAGTAGGTCTGGCGGTCTTGATCGCCCTCTACCGGAACCGCAACACCAGTGACGTCAAGGACATGAACTTGACGAAATGGTAAGGCTCGCGACAACTTAGGAAGAAGCCGAATCAAAGCTATCGCAATCTGAAACGGATGGATTCTGAATCGGTGAAAAAGAAGGATGGTGTATAGAATGGTAGCCTACGCCTGGCTGGTCCCCTTCTTTCCGCTTGTGGCCTATCTCGTGCTGCTGACCTTGGGCAGACGCGCGCAAGAGGGGATTGTCGCTGCGATTGGCGTGATTGGCGCTCTGGCGTCTTTCATCCTGTCGCTGATGGTGTTCAATGACGTGGTGGCAAACGGGGTAAGCGCCCCGTATCAATTCAAATGGCTGCAGATCGGCGACGCCACGATCAATGTTGGTTTTGAAGTGACGCAGCTGAATGCAATCATGCTGGTGGTTGTGACCTTTGTGAGCACACTTGTGCTTCTCTTCTCAAAGGGGTACATGCAGGGGGACGAACGGTTCTCCGTGTTCTATCAATATTTGAGCTTGTTTGTTTTCTCGATGCTCGGTCTGGTGATCTCGCCAAACCTGCTGCAATTGTACATCTTCTGGGAATTGGTCGGTCTTTGTTCGTACCTGTTGGTCGGTTTCTGGTACTTCAAACCGGAAGCGGCAGCCGCCGCGAAAAAGTCCTTCGTGGTTACCCGGATCGGGGATGTCGGCCTGTTTATCGGCGTCATCCTGCTCTTCTTGGCAACAGGCAGCTTTGAGTACGAGCCGATTTTTGCAGCGGTGAAAGCGGCCGCAAGCGGCGGATTGGGCATCAACTGGCTGGATCCGCAAACACTGATTACATTGAGCGCCATTTTGATCTTTATCGGAGCCGTCGGCAAGTCGGCGCAATTTCCGCTGCATGTATGGCTGCCGGATGCGATGGAAGGTCCGACTCCGGTATCCGCATTGATTCATGCCGCAACGATGGTGGCGGCCGGTGTCTATTTGGTTGCCCGCACCTTCCCGCTGTTTGAAGCATCGGAAGGAGCTCTCATGACAGTGGCGGTGATCGGCGGCGTAACGGCGATTTTTGCCGCGATCATCGGTTTGACGCAAAACGATATCAAGCGCGTGGTCGCCTACTCCACGATTTCCCAGTTGGGATACATGATGCTGGCCCTGGGCGCAAGCGCCTATGCGGCGTCCGTCTTCCATCTGATGACGCACGCGTTCTTCAAAGCGCTGCTGTTCCTGGGCGCCGGTTCGGTGATCCATGCGGTGCATACGCAGGACATTCGGAAAATGGGCGGTTTGTGGAAAAATATGCCGGTCACCACTTGGACCTTCCTGTTCGGTGCGTTGGCCCTCTCCGGAATTCCGCCGTTTGCCGGATTCTGGTCGAAGGATGAGATTCTGACAGCCGCTTACGCCAGCGGGAATACGACGTTGGCCGTACTGGCAACGCTAGCGGCTTTCTTTACGGCGTTCTACATTTTCCGCGTATTCT
>JAGVBM010000134.1 GCA_020059765.1 Bacillota bacterium | reverse complement strand
TTGCAAGAAGAGCAGGTGCCGGTCGTCGTTGCGGCTCTTCTGAAGAAAGCACGAGAAACGGCGGAATGGAATGCCGAAACAGTTCAGGTTTCTTTAAAGGAGATTCAGAAGGAAACCGGCTATAAAGGACGGGCGCTGTTCATGACCGTACGCGCAGCGGCTACCGGACAAGTCCATGGTCCCGACCTTAACCGCTCCCTGGAATTGTTGGGCCGGGACAAGGTGATCGCACGTCTCGAACAAGTACTGGGGCAAGCGTAACTGCAATTGGCAAAAGAACATAACAAGGACGAGTACGCATATGGAACGTGCCAGAGAGTCGTCATCAAAACAGGCTGGGAATGACGATCACGGGAAATGTGCTGAATGCCCCTTGTTTTCGCGGGAGGAAAAGCGACAAGCCGAGTAAAACCCGACGGACGCCTTCGTTATCAGGCAAAAAGTGGTCTTTGTGCAGCGAACTGCGAAAGAGGTGTTTGACCGTGCGAACAAAGGCAAACAGAGTGGAACCGCGGATAACCGCCTCTGATGTGCAGGGGCGGTTTTTGCTGTGACGGGAATTGCGGGAAGAATTCTTCGAGAGAGGGGAGTACAATGTTCAAGAGCATAAAAGAAGATATCAAAGTCGTATTTGAACGGGATCCGGCCGCGAAAAGTCTCCTGGAAGTGGTTTTGACTTATCCGGGGTTGCACGCGTTGTGGGCGTACCGGGCTGCCCATGCGCTGTATAAACGAAGATTGTACACGTTCGCCCGGCTGATCTCGCAAACCGCCCGATGGTTTACAGGCATTGAAATCCATCCCGGCGCCAAAATCGGTCGGCACCTGTTTATCGATCACGGTGCAGGAGTGGTCATCGGAGAAACAGCGGAAATCGGGGATTGTGTAACCATCTATCAAGGAGTGACCTTGGGGGGGACCGGGAAGGAAAAGGGAAAACGCCATCCGACGATCGGCAATCACGTATTGATTGCAACAGGCGCCAAGGTTCTTGGTTCAATCACGATCGGTGACTATGCAAAGATTGGGGCCGGATCGGTCGTGCTGAAGCCGGTGCCCGCAAATTCTACCGTTGTCGGGGTGCCGGGCCGGGTGGTCATCCGGGACGGCCGCCGTCTCGACGACTTGGATCAGACGAATTTGCCGGATCCGGTGATGGAAATGATGACACGGATGCAGGCCGAGATTATTTCCTTGCGCAAGGAATTGAGTGAACTAAAGAGAGGGATAGGCGATGACCGTTCGGATTTATAATACCTTGACACGGCGAAAAGAACCGTTCGTTCCGTTGGAGGAAGGAAAAGTTCGCATGTATGTGTGCGGGCCGACTGTATATAATTATTTTCACATCGGGAATGCCCGGCCTTTCCTTGTGTTTGACGTGGTGCGGAGGTACCTGCAGTATCGAGGATATGATGTCACGTATGTCCAAAATTTCACGGACATCGATGACAAAATCATTCGTACTGCCAATGAACAGGGTGTTTCTGCGGAAACGGTCGCCAATCGGTTTGTCGAAGCCTATTTTGCGGATGCGAAATTGTTGGGCATTCAGAAAGCGGATGTTCATCCCCGTGTCACCGAGCATATGGAAGAAATTATTGAGATGATCCGTCGGCTGATTGACAAAGGGCATGCCTATGTATCGGACGGGGACGTCTATTTTAGTACGGCGACCTTCCCTGAATACGGCAAATTGTCAAAGCAATCGCTTGAAGACTTGCAAGCGGGCACCCGCATTGAAGTGTCGGACAAAAAGCGAAATTCAATGGATTTTGCATTGTGGAAGGAAGCGAAACCCGGGGAGGTCGATTGGGAGTCGCCATGGGGACAAGGGCGACCGGGCTGGCACATTGAGTGCTCCGCCATGAGCAGAAAGTATCTGGGCGATACATTCGACATCCATGCGGGCGGACATGATCTGATTTTTCCGCATCATGAAAATGAAATCGCCCAGTCGGAATCAGCCAATGGGAAAACTTTTGCAAAGTATTGGATGCATAACGGGTATATCAATATTCAAAACGAAAAGATGTCCAAGTCACTAGGAAACTTTATTTTGGCCCATGATTTGATTTCTCAGTATGATCCGCGTGTGATCCGATTTTTCTTGCTGTCGGCCCAGTACCGAAACCCGGTCAATTTTTCGCAGGAGCTGATGGAACAGGCGGCGCAAGGGCTGGAACGGATCGATACCGCGTTGGACAATCTGGAGCATCGGCTGGGTACGGGTGAGCCTGTGCAAAGAGTATCCGATACGGACGACCGGACATTGGATCATCCGGATATCAGTCAGTATCGGGACCGATTTGTGGAAGCGATGGACGATGATTTTAATACGGCTGATGCGATTGCGGTGATTTTTGACTTGGTACGTGCGGCAAATACGTATATCGGAACGGCGGCGGCAACCGTCGCAGGAGTGCGAGCGTATCGGGATCTGATCGTGGAATTGGTTCAGGTATTGGGGTTGCTGCGGGAGACGGATGAGCATGATTTGGCGGAAGAAGTGGAAAAACTGATTCATGAACGGAATATGGCCAGACAGCAAAAGAATTTCAAACGCGCAGACGAAATTCGCGACCGATTAAACGAGATGGGCATTCTCTTGGAAGACACTCCGCACGGAGTACGGTGGAAACGGAAGTGAGCCAATGGACAGATTGAAAATCGAAAAATCCCGTCGGCCTGAGGAAATGCCCGCATTGGCGCTGGCCTATATTGGAGATGCTGTCTGGGAAGTGTTTGTACGCCAACACCTGCTGGCTTTGGGTGAACTCCGTCCCTATCGATTGCAAAAAGCGGCGGTCAATTATGTGAAAGCGAAAGCGCAGGCGGATATCCTGCATCATTTAATGAACGGATTAACGGAAGAGGAAATGGCTGTTATGCGGAGGGGACGGAACGCCAAATCCGGAACCGTGCCGAAAAATGCGGATGTGGTGGATTATCGTCACAGTACCGGATTTGAGAGTCTGGTCGGGTATTTGTATTTGAAGGAAGAATTCGACCGCTTGCAAGCATTGGCACTCCAAGCGATTTGGTTTGTGGATCAACAACAGCGAAGGGAATGATCTTTTACATGAGAAAACAAACAAAAACTGCCGGAAAAACTCGTGGGCGTGCAGCAGGAGCAAAAGCGGCAAACGGAAAAAACAGAGCTCGTTCGGTTGGAGTTCCTGCAACCGGTTCAAAAGTGACAGGCAAAGAACGAACCGCCGCCAAATCGAAGGTTGAAAATGCGGCGCAGGCGGTTGACACCGGAGAACAGGTGGAGGGACGTCACCCTGTATTGGAAGCGCTGAAGAGCGGCCGCGATTTGAACAAAATTCTAATGGCGGAAGGGGCCGAAGGCGGTTCTGCCAGCGAGATTCTGGCACGGGCGAAAGAACGGGGCATCGTGGTGCAGCGCGTACCCAAAGTGAAAATTGATTCGATTGCTGTTACGAGAAACCATCAAGGGTTCATTGCATACTTGGCTGCCAAAGAGTATGTTGAACTGCATGTCATTCTCGAAGCGGCTGCCGTCTCGCCGCGTCCCGGTTTGATTGTGGTGCTTGACGAAATCGAAGATCCCCATAACTTGGGGTCGATTCTGCGCACGGCGGACGGCGTCGGCGCCCATGGAGTCGTGATCCCGAAACGGCGTGCCGTTCCGTTGACCGCAACCGTCGCGAAAGCATCTGCAGGAGCGATCGAACATGTTCCGGTAGCCCGTGTGGGAAATGTGTCGCAGACCCTGGAGGCATTGAAAAAAGCGGGGTATTGGGTAGTTGGAACGGACGTGGAGGCGGAAATGATGTATCATCAGGTCGACCTTTCCGGTCCGATTGTGATGGTGCTTGGAAATGAAGGAAAAGGGCTTGGCGAAGCGGTTAAAAAAAGATGCGATTATTTGGTGCGCCTGCCGATGATCGGACAAGTCCAATCCTTGAACGCGGGTGTGGCCGCAGGTGTATTGTTGTATGAAGTATTGCGCCAGCGCGGATCCAAACGATAAAGTCAACGCGGTTGCCATATGAAAGAAGTGCTGATTGTTGACGGTTACAACATCATCGGGGCTTGGCCGGAGTTGTCCGAACTGAAACGGGAGAGTTTGGAACTGGCGAGAGATCGGTTGGCTGAGATTCTCAAAGAATTTCAGCGTTATACAGGCATGCAAGTGATGATTGTATTTGACGGGCATTTGTCTGCGGGAGTTCGCGACGGAAATGACTCCCGGCAGACGAAGGACCTGACTGTACCTTCGCGGAAGCGAAAGACCGGCAAACGGAAAACGGCCAAATTTCAAATCTTATTCTCCAAATACCAGGAAACGGCCGATGAATTGATCGAACGCATCGTACATGAAATGGAAAAACAGGGTGCGCATATCTACGTGGCGACTTCGGACTTGGTGGAGCAGCAGGTTACATTTGGCGAAGGTGCACTGCGGATAACCGCCAATGAACTGCGGCAGCGGGTACAGCATGCCCAAAAATCAATTCGGCGGGAAGTCAAAGAACTGGAAAAGAAAAGAAACGCATTGGGCGATCATCTAGACGAGAAAGTAGCAGAAATTTTCGAAAAATGGAGGAGGAATACATAGAATTACAATTGACCCTGCTAGATTACATAAAGTATAATTGGCTTATCTTTTGAGCGTTTTACCGGGTCGGAGGGATATGCATTGGCACTAAATCTCAGCACTGAAGAGATTCATGATTTAAATGAATTGTCAGACGAGGACCTGGTTGAGAAGGTTAGGTTCGGTGATGATCAAGCGCTTGAAGCCTTGATTCACAAATACAAAAATTTTGTGCGGGCGAAAGCGCGGTCTTACTTCCTGATCGGTGCGGACAGGGAAGACATTGTGCAAGAGGGTATGATCGGTTTGTACAAATCTATCCGAGATTATCGGGATGATAAGCTGACCTCATTCAAAGCGTTTGCCGAACTTTGCATCACCCGTCAAATCATTACCGCGATTAAAACGGCCACAAGACAGAAACACATTCCCCTCAATTCCTATGTCTCACTGGACAAGCCTATCTATGATGAAGATTCCGACAGAACACTGCTCGATGTAATTTGTGGCTCTCGAGTGTCTGATCCTGAAGAACTGATCATAAACCAGGAAGAGTTTGACGATATCGAGGTCAAGATGGGAGAAATCCTCAGCGATCTGGAACGGAAGGTACTCATGCTGTATTTGGACGGACGTTCGTACCAGGAGATCGCCGTGGATCTCAAACGTCATGTGAAATCGATCGACAATGCACTGCAAAGAGTCAAAAGAAAACTGGAACGCTATCTTGAAATCCGGGATGTAAACTGATACCCCGGATTTTTCATGGATAGCAGAGCGTCGTATCTTATCGCCGGATCTTATTTTGTTGACATCGATCTTTCCTTGTGCTAGATTTATTTAGGTATCCATAACGCAGTATTTTAGGCGTTTATCACGGATTCGCATCCATAATCTTGAGATAGGAACCTGTGGGAGGTGTTATAGATGCGGGTTATCGTTACATTGGCGTGCACAGATTGCAAACAGCGCAATTATGTTACGAAAAAGAACAAAAAAACCAACCCTGATCGCATCGAATTGAAAAAATACTGCAAGTTCTGCAACCATCACACAACTCATCGCGAAACTCGTTAATTGGTCGCGTCTGAAACGGGGTTGTAAAACATGTCAAAGATGACGGGAATCGTCTCCTTTTTCCGTGACGGATGGGGAGAGTTGAAAAGGGTTCGTTGGCCGAATCGCAAGGAATTGCTGTCATACACGGTTGTCGTAGTGATAACGGTCATTATCATG
The DNA here is from genome assembly GCA_020059765.1 of Bacillota bacterium. Classification (GTDB taxonomy): domain Bacteria; phylum Bacillota; class Bacilli; order Tumebacillales; family Effusibacillaceae; genus Effusibacillus. The sequence goes on along the minus strand of JAGVBM010000134.1, from coordinate 3,646 downwards.
GCGATCGTGGTTTTCTTGTTTGATCTTGGCGTCAGTGAATTGCTGAAGCTGATTGGTTTAGGTTGAAATAACAAACCACTATAGGGGGGAAGGGCAACCGCCCTCAACGGTAATGGAAAACATGGAAAAACGCTGGTATGTTGTGCATACCTACTCCGGCTACGAGAACAAAGTGAAAACCAATTTGGAACGTCGTGTTCAATCGATGGACATGCAAGACAAGATTTTTCGTGTTCTGGTTCCGATGGAAGAGGAGACGGAAGTTAAGAATGGGAAGAAAAAAGCGGTCATGAAAAAAGTCTTCCCGGGATACGTGCTTGTCGAGATGATCATGACAGACGATTCTTGGTATGTCGTTCGAAATACGCCTGGCGTGACAGGGTTTGTAGGGTCGACCGGGTCTGGCTCCAAACCGATTCCTTTGATGCCGCACGAAGTGCGGGTAATCTTGAAACAAATGGGTGTGGAAGAAGCCAAGCCGAAGATTCATTATGTCCTGAAAGAAGCAGTGCGCGTGGTCGAGGGGCCGTTTGCCAATTTTGTGGGCAGTATTGAAGAAATTCAGCCTGACAAACAGAAGTTGAAAGTACTTGTTTCCATGTTTGGCCGAGAAACCCCGCTCGAGCTTGATTTTTCACAGGTCGAGAAGTTATAATACAGTGGTTGTTTGTTTGCAAGTGGGAGGGCATTGCCCGTTCACCACATTAATGAGAAGGAGGTGGATGCTGTGGCTAAGAAGGTTATCAAACTGGTGAAGCTCCAGATCCCTGCTGGTAAAGCCACCCCTGCACCGCCGGTAGGTCCGGCGCTCGGTCAAGCTGGGGTTAACATTATGGGTTTCTGCAAAGAATTCAACGCACGTACCGCAGATGAAGGCGGTTTGATCATTCCTGTGGTGATCACCGTATACGAAGACCGCTCCTTCACGTTTGAAACGAAGACTCCGCCGGCTGCTGTTCTGTTGAAGAAAGCTGCGGGTCTTGAGACTGCTTCTGGCGAACCGAACAAGAAAAAGGTTGCGACCCTTAAACGGTCGAAAGTTCGTGAAATCGCAGAAACCAAGATGCCTGACCTCAACGCTGCGAGTGTGGAAGCTGCCATGCGTATGGTGGAAGGAACCGCTCGTTCGATGGGTATTGTCATCGAAGACTAATTCCTGTGGCACGCTGGGTGCCGTTGTTGAGGAGGTTGGATTCCGTCCAACCTTTATTCGTGGGAGGTATTACCGTTAAACCACTAAGGAGGAAAGAAAATGGCAACAAAATCAAAGAAGCGACTCGAAGTTGCCAAGCTAGTCGACATCAATGCCGTATATGATCCGGCGGAAGCGATAGATTTGGTGAAGAAAGTGTCGACCGCAAAGTTTGACGAAACGGTTGAAGTTGCCGTCAAGCTCGGGCTTGATGTAAAAAAAGCGGATCAGCAGCTGCGCGGTGCGGTTGTATTGCCGCACGGAACCGGCAAGAAACTGCGGGTTCTGGTATTCGCCAAAGGCGACAAGGCGAAAGAAGCGGAAGCTGCGGGTGCGGATTATGTAGGGGAAGAGGATCTTATCAACAAAATCAGTCAAGGCTGGTTTGATTTTGATGTGGTTGTCGCAACTCCCGACATGATGGCATCCGTCGGTAAACTCGGACGCGTTCTGGGTCCGAAGGGACTTATGCCCAACCCGAAAACCGGTACCGTCACATTTGATGTGAAGAAAGCGGTGGATGAAATCAAAGCCGGTAAAATCGAATACCGGACCGATAAAGCGGGTAACATTCATGCCCCGATCGGGAAAGTTTCATTCGATCAGCAGAAATTGCTGGAAAACTTCCACGTGTTGATTGACACATTGCAAAAGGCAAAGCCGGCAGCGGCAAAAGGTCAGTACATCCGCAACATTACCGTGAGCTCTACAATGGGCCCTGGCGTGAAGGTGAATTTGACCAAATTGACACCGGAAGCTTCCAAGTAAAGATTTACACTTTGACATCGTTGCTTGAACATGGTATGATGTCAAACGTTGATGACAATTGAATTGGAGAAACCGCAGACAGCAGGTGTGCAGCGGCACTTAATCCTACCTGCCGAGGTTTTTGAACGTAATAGATTTTCTATGTTCAGAGTCCTCGTGTCTGCGGGGACTCTTTTGCTTGAAAGTGACGTGTGCAGGAGGTGTGACAATGGGAATCCGTGAAGAAAAAGTGCAATTGGTGCAAGAGATTTCGCAAAAATTGCGTGACAGCAAAAGCGCGATTGTCACTGACTATCGTGGGCTGACCGTAGCTGAAGTAACGGAGTTGCGGAAAAAGCTGCGTGAAGCGGGCGTTGAATTCAAAGTGTTTAAAAACACGATGACCCGCCGAGCTACCGCTGAAGTTGGGTTGTCCGAGCTGGATGAGTACCTCACCGGCCCAAACGCAATCGCATTTTCTTATGAAGATGTGCTGGCTCCGGCGAAGATCTTGAACGATTTTGCAAAGAGCCATAAAGCTTTGGAAATCAAAGCGGGGGTTGTGGAAGGCCGTGTCGTTACGCTTGAAGAAGTAACGGCGCTTGCGACTTTGCCGTCCCGCGAAGGGCTTATTTCGATGTTCCTCAGCGTATTGCAGGCTCCGATGCGGAACTTTGCTTATGCGGTTAAGCAAATTGCTGACCAGAAAGAACAAGAAGCTTAATCCGTTTTTATCATTTTGATTTTCGAATAATGACAGGGAGGTTTCATTGATGTCCAAAGAGCAAATCATTGAAGCGATAAAAGGAATGTCCGTTCTTGAATTGAACGAACTCGTAAAAGCAATTGAAGAAGAGTTTGGCGTGACCGCTGCTGCTCCGGTCGTGATGGCTGGCGGTGCTGCTGCAGGTGCTGTTGTTGAAGAACAAACTGAATTCGATGTAATCTTGATGGGTGCTGGTGCTTCCAAGATCAACGTAATCAAGGTTGTTCGTGAAATCACAGGCCTTGGCTTGAAAGAAGCAAAAGAAATCGTTGACAATGCTCCGAAAGCGCTCAAAGAAAAAACTTCGAAAGAAGATGCGGACGCAATCAAAGCGAAGCTCGAAGAAGCTGGCGCTTCGGTTGAAGTTAAGTAAGAATCGATTTGAAGCAGGAGGGCTGTTCGATGAACGGCCCTTTTTGTATTTGTGAAATTTTCGTTATAATAAGAACGTTACAGGAAGGAGGGGTTCCTTTGACGGACCACTATTTTAGCAATCGACCGAGTGCGGAGCATGATTTGCGGGTGATTCGGGAATCCCTGCGCGGCTTTGATTTCGAGTTCTGGACAGATGCAGGAGTCTTTTCCAAAGCAGGAGTCGATTTTGGTTCTAGGTTGTTAATAGAAACAATGGAAATTCCGCCTGCGAGCCGGGTTTTGGATGTGGGGTGCGGGTATGGCCCGATTGGGATCACGGCGGCGAAGATGGCGACGAGCGGTTCTGTATTGATGATTGATATAAATGAACGGGCCGTGGAATTGGCCGCCCGCAACATACAAAGCAATCGAATACATAATGCAGAATCGAGGGTGAGCAATCTGTATGAGAACGTGCAAGAAGAGAGATTTGACCGAATCTTGACGAATCCTCCGGTCCGGGCAGGCAAACAGGTGGTTCATGCAGTGTTTGAGGGAGCGGCCGGACGGTTGAGTGATGAAGGGGA
>JAGVBM010000157.1 GCA_020059765.1 Bacillota bacterium | reverse complement strand
GATGTGGGCTCGTCAAACAGCATGACGTTCGGTTTCATCGCCAGGGCGCGGGCAATTGCCACCCGTTGTTTTTGCCCGCCTGACAGTTGGGACGGATAGGCACTTGCCTTCTCCAAGAGACCCACTTTGGTCAATAACTTGTTGGCTGTTTGCACAGCCTCGGTGTAAGGCTGTTTCTTCACGTGCACTGGGGCTTCAATAATATTCTGCAATACGGTCATGTGAGGGAACAGATTGAAATGTTGAAAGACCATGCCTACATTCTCCCGTACTTTGTGCAGATTGTCCTTGCGGGGATCGATCTTTTTTCCATTGATCCAAATTTCGCCTTGATCTTCGATCTCAAGAAAATTCAAGCAGCGAAGCAGCGTGCTCTTGCCCGAACCGCTGGCGCCGATCAATACGACAACCTCGCTTGCTTCGACCGAAAGGTTAATATCTTTCAACACTTGCAATTCTCCGAAGTTTTTCTGCAGTTGTTTGACCCGAATCATTTTGCGCCAGCACCTGCCTTCGCATCCATCCTGAGTTCAAGCTTGTGAAGCAAGTAGGAAAAGAGCAGCACGAGCGTCAGGTAGTACAGCCCCACCGCAATATAGGTGTTTAATTGTTGGAAGTTGGCGGCAGCTTCACTGAGAGCGGCACCCCATAATTCCTGCATGCCGACGTAAGCGACCAGCGAGGAATCTTTCAAACCGATGATAAATTGGTTGCCAAGGGGAGGAATGGCCCGACGGAATGCCTGCGGCAAAATGATTCGCCGCATGGCCAGAAACTGATTCATTCCCAAGGAACGGGCCGCTTCCGTCTGGCCGCGGTCGATGGATTGAATCGACCCACGAAAGATTTCTGCAATGTAGGCTTCGTTATGAATGGCCAAGGCGAACACTCCCGCCCAAAACTGGGACAATGTCACGATGGAAGAGATACCAAAATAGAGAATCGCCAATTGCACGATCAGCGGGGTACCGCGGATCACGGCAATATAGAGATGCGCAAGGCTGATGAGCAATCGCGCGTTAGAAAGACGAAAAAACGCAAAGATCAGACCGATAGCGCAACCGATCAACAAAGAGAACATTGTCAATTCCAAAGTTATTACAGTCGCTTTCAGAAATACCGGATAGGAAGAGAAAAGTATTTCAAGCATTCATTCACCTCCAGTCGAATTCATCGTTCATGCCAGTTATTGAGAAAGAAGGGTGCGCGATACGGCAGAATCCGCCGTTGCTGCACCCGCACCAACTCATAACCCTGTGTTCGATTGTCGTCTTTATGTCTCGTCCACTAATTTGTCACTGGCTTTGGTTCACCCAAAATATTGCGATCAAACCATTTTTCGCTGATTTTCTGATAGGTGCCGTCTTTGATGATTTCGTCCAAAGCACGATTGATTTGCTCGAGGAGTCGGGTATCCTCTTTGCGAACGGCAATGCCCTGATCGTCTTGCGTCAAAGGCTGCCCTACGTCTTTGATTTTGACGGCTCCCTCTTTGATCATTCGAAAACCAACCATTTGATCGGTGATGACAGCGTCCAACCGATGGGTGGGCAGATCCATCAACGCTGTAATGTCGCTGTCATATTCAACAATCTTGTCGGTATACTTGGCAGCCAGCTTTTTGTAAGTACTGGCTTTCACAACACCGATTTTTTTTCCTTTCAGGTCATTGGGCGATTGAATGGTGGTGTTGAATTCCGCCACGAATACTTGAGCGCCTGAACGGTAGTAGGGATTGCTGAATTGAACCGCTTTTTGACGCTCTTCGGTAATCGTCATACTGCCAATAATCGCGTCATACTTGCGCGACTGCAACCCCTGAATCAGCGTTTCCCAAGGGTTGGTCACCGGTTCTGGCTGCATGCCCATTTTTTCCGCCAATGCTTGCCCGATTTCCACATCAAAACCGGTTAATTGTCCATTTTCTTTGAAGTTGAACGGTTTGTACAGACCACTCATCGCATATGCAAATTCTTTCTGTTTTCCGCCGAAATCCGAATTGCCGGAAGTGGTTAGGCTGCCGCAACCGGCCAGCAATCCGAGGCCGAGCAGCAAACCGAGAACGAAAGGCAATTTCCGTTTCACTTCGTTTCCCCCTTTTGACACTTCGTTAGCTTGGCATCGCAGGCCCAGCTGCATCCTGATTCCCCGTTCCAGATGCAAGCTGAATCAACCGTTTGCCCCAAACATTCATGTCTTCATATCCTCCGCAGATCGTACAATTATTGATCAACCTACCGCCGTAAATGTACTTTTGCTGATACAAAGCAACATTCATTCCAAAGGAGCGGGCGCGAGCAATGCTGTACGCATTGACAATGCCGCGATGAGGAAGTTCCTGTTCCAGCAACCGGATTAATCTTGTAATTAATCCTTGGCCGCGATGCGAAGGATTTGTCGCACAATGGGTGATCTCAGCTGCCTGTATGGCAGGATCAAGTTCGGCCGCCGCTGCGGACACCACTTGGCCCTTCTCTTCCGCCAGTACAAATAGATTCTTCTGCAATGATTCTTTTAGATTCGCAGAATCTGTCAAAGAGCTAGGGTACGTGGCAAAGGTTTGCCGATAAATCCGCAGTAATTGTGGTACGTCTTGACTGTTTGCCATACGCAGGCTGACCTGCGGTCGCAGAGGAGGAAGGGAGCGCCCCTCTGTTTTGAATACGTTGAAAAGCAGTTCATCTTCCTGAACCCAATGGGCCGCCTCCCTTCGTTCCTGTGTCAAAAAGCGGCTCATGTAATACACGGGTTCATGTTTGAAAAAATGGTCGACGGTGGCCTCCAAGACAAATCCGTTTCGCAGCAAGTGACGGATTTCTTGTTGGCGAGCGAGGACGATGATTTTCTCCGTGTTTGCCTCCAGCGCCGTTTCCATTAACTGTGGTTCCACCTCATTCCAGCGCTTCGGATCAAAGTGTCGCACTAGGATTCGACCGTTCAGCAGATCAATGTTCAGATCCAGCAAGCGAGGATCCGACAGTGATGGGGTGAAAAGCAGTTTGGATTTAGCCACGGCGTTTCACCCGTTGCAATCCTTCCGGTTCCAAGGACAGTTGATGATCGTTCAAAAGACTTGCCACACCTACAGGGTATTCCGTGTCTTGCGACTGGTGCGTACAAGCAGGCGGACATCCTTGATCTTCATAGATTGGTTCGTGGTAGGTGGTAATCACCCCTTCGAAGTTCCGCAGGATCACCTTGCCGTGTCCTTGGGAGATCAGGTAGTTGGGCATGAGCGGAATTTTTCCGCCGCCTCCGGGAGCATCGACGACAAAAGTGGGAACAGCATACCCGGATATATGTCCGCGCAGTTGTTCCATAATTTCGAGTCCCTTTGCGACTGAGGTCCGAAAGTGTTCAATTCCTTCCGACAAATCGCATTGGTAGATATAGTAGGGACGTACGCGATGAAGAACGCATTGCTGCATCAAGTCTTTCATTACGTGAATGCAATCGTTGACGCCTCGCAGCAGAACAGTCTGATTTCCGAGGGGGATTCCGGCGTCGACGATCTTGCGGCAAGCTGCAATGGCTTCCGGAGTAAATTCTTTAGGATGATTAAAGTGCGTATTAATCCAAATCGGATGGTATTTGCGCAGCATGTTCAGCAGATTGTCAGTGATGCGTTGCGGGAAAACGACGGGAGCGCGGGTGCCGATACGGATGATCTCGACATGGGGGATGGTTCGCAAATTGGAAATGATGTACTCCAATTGCTTGTCGTTTACGAGCAACCCGTCCCCGCCGGACAACAACACGTCGCGAATCTGCGGCGTCCGCCGAATATAATCGATCGCCGTATCCAATTGTTGTTTCGGCACCGATTGTCCAACCTGGCCGGAAAAACGACGGCGCGTGCAATGCCGACAATACATGGAGCATTGGTTGGTAATCAGGAATAATACGCGGTCCGGGTACCGATGGGTCAGTCCGGGGGCCGGGGTATCCTTGTCTTCGTGCAAGGGATCGGCCATATCCCAGGGTGATCGTACCATTTCATTTGAAAGGGGAACTGCTTGCATGCGAATCGGACAGTTGGGATCGTCCGGGTCCATCAACATGGCGTAGTAAGGGGTAATGCGAAGTGCGATGGATTGTTTGACATTTTCAATTCCGATGCGTTCTGCTCCGGTGAGATGGATGACTTGCCGCAAATCTTCGAAAGTGTTGATCGTGTGTGTCAGCTGCCACATCCAGTCATTCCACTGTTCATCTGTCACATCCTTCCAAAGGGGCACATCCCGAAAGTGTCGCCTCGTCTTCTCAATTACGCTCATCATCGACCTCCTTGAACAACTCCGTTTTTGTAGCGAGATGTAACTGCTACCTTTTTATGCTAACGAATAGGAGCATGTCCGATCAACCGGGAGATTCAAGGGTCAGCTTGGCTGACAAGGGAGATACGGGGAAGAGGAGGAATAATCAGACTCATCCGTTCAATTGATCCCATATCCCCCAAAATCCTCCAAATTACGTCACCCCAAATATGTTCGCACTTCATCGATAATGACATCCGGATCCAGGGCCGACACGCCTGTAATGCCACCTGTTTCACCTGCGTACAGTTGGGGAAGGAAACGGTCCGCCACATGCCAGCCGCTGAGCCCGGTTTCAAGTTGCGAAAGTCGTGCCGCCAGCGGTTTCAGGTCAACAAATGCGGGCCGCTTTTGAGAGACCAGTTCAAACCACAATTTGGGCTGATATTGAAGAACCGCTTCCACGCCCCCAAATGAATGGATCAGTGTCAAATACAACTCTGTATCACACGGTTCGAGCAATGCGTAATTCGGTAAAAATCGGTCGGACAGGAACACGGTGACTTCCGGAAACTTGCGTACCTCCGTTTGTCCGGTGACAATGGACTCCCGCGCGGATTGAATTTCATCCCAGCGAGGTCTCCAGAGGGAATCATGGGTCTCAATGTTGTGCATGAGATCGGGCAGCAGGGAGTGGATTTTCTTGTACAAATAGTGGTATTTTTCCGCTTCCGACATTCCTTCAAGTTCACCTTTGAAAGGGGTGACAAACAAGTCGGCCATTGTCTCGATGGCGATTGTTAATTTGACCCCTTGTTCCGAGGTAAACACTTCAAAATCACCGGCTGTCGCCGCATCAATCAATAGGTCTGCAGAGGACAATGCCTCGTCAGGATTCAGCATCACCCAGGTGGAAAGCACTCCGTCCGTATCCAAATGGTCATTGCTGATATAGCGAACTTCTTTCAACCAGACGTCACGTTGCGGATCCCCTGCCCATTTTAGAGCCATTTCCGTCGTCGTATCCGCTTTGTACTTTTCTGGAGTCAGATTGCCCGGCCAATGGCTCAGGTTGTATAGAGTGTCTTCAAGTCCGTCCACGACCAAGGTTCGGTCCTTTGGCAAATTTTCCGAATAATAAACAAACTCGCGTTGCATTAAGAAATCCTCCCCCTCTGCAAATATGTTTTGAGTATATCATGAGTTTCTTTTTCCTGGGGATTGGATGTACAATAGGAATGATAATGGAACAGTCAGGGGATGAGTGGCAAATGATCGTCTATGTTAACGGCAAATGGGTCGATGAAAAAGAAGCAACTGTTTCGTTCCTCGACCGGGGGTTTGTGTTCGCCGACGCGATTTACGAAGTGCTGCATATTTACAACGGGAACTATTTCAAGCTGGATTTGCACATCGAACGGATGCAAAACGGTCTAGACAAGTTGCGGATTCCGTTTCGTGCGCAAGATCTTATTCCTGTCTTCGAAGAGCTGTTGACATTCACCCCCGGACTGGAGGAAGGGATGTTGTATGTGCAGGTTTCCAGGGGAACCGCTCCGCGTGCCCACGGACTTCCGGTCCTTGACGAACAATCGGTGGTGGCATATGTGAAACCGCTTCAGCCGGATCGACGGATTGGGGAGCAGGGCGGACACGCGATACTGGTGGAAGACTTGCGCTGGCAGATGTGCAATGTGAAAACCACCGGTTTACTGCTGAATGCCATGGCGAAACAAGAGGCACTGGACCGGGGAGCGGATGACGCATTTTTTGTCCGCGGGAATGTGGTGACAGAAGCTACATCTTCCAATCTGTTTATCGTCAAAAACGGGGAGTTGCTGACTCATCCCAATGGTCCCCATGTTCTGCCGGGCATTACGCGGCATGTGGTCATTGAACTTGCGACAAAGCTGGGCATTCCGGTAAAAGAAGTGATGTTTAGCAAAGATGAATTGCTGGCAGCGGATGAGCTTTTCATCACGGGGACGATAAGTGAAGTATCGCCGTTTCTTGAGGTAGAGGGGCAAGTAATCGGCAGCGGTCAAGTGGGACCGATTACACGTCAGTTGCAGGCGGCGTTCCGCCAGGAAACCGCTCTATAAGTTGTGAACAAGCAAGAGGAAAGGAGGGACGGTATGGGCAATCAGCCTGAGGAGCAATTTCACTCG
>JAGVBM010000288.1 GCA_020059765.1 Bacillota bacterium | reverse complement strand
AGGAATAGGAGAGTCGGGATGATACAGAGAGGATTGCTTGTCGTGCTGTCCGGACCTTCCGGAGCCGGAAAGGGGACAGTTTGCAAGTCGCTCTTGCCCTCAACGGAGGGGTTGAGTTATTCGATTTCGTGCACGACGCGCGCGCCGCGTGAAGGGGAAATGCACGGGGTAAACTATTTCTTCCTGACCCCTGAACGGTTTGAAGAGATGATCGGCAATGACGAACTGTTGGAGTGGGCAAATGTTTACAGCAACTATTATGGTACCCCGGTGAAATACGTGGAAGACAAATTGGCAGCCGGTGAAAACGTCCTGTTGGAAATCGACATTCAGGGCGCTTTGCAAGTCAAACGGAAATATCCGAACGGCGTCTTTATTTTCCTGATCCCGCCTTCCCTGGAAGAATTGAAGAAGCGGATCCTCGGACGCGGAACGGAAACCGAAGAATCCTTCAAACTCAGATTCGGCGCCGCTGCGGAAGAGATGGAGTACATTACCGAATATGACTATGTGGTGGTCAACGACGAAGTGGAGAAGGCGGTTGAAAAAATTCGCTCGATCATCGTCGCGGAACTCAGTTCCGTCAAACGAAACCGTGAATATTACATGAAGTTGATCCGGGAGGGACAAAAAGATGCTGTATCCTTCGATTGATTCGCTGATGGAAAAAGCGGACAGCAAATACATTGTAGTGGTGGCCGCCGCCAAACGGGCGCGCCAGCTGCAAGAGGGCTCAGAACCGAAAGTCAATGGAGTATATACCAATAAGAACGTGACGGTCGCATTGAACGAAATTTTCCAGGACAAGGTGCGCTATACGAGAATCCACAAGTAGCAGTTGAAACAACCTGACCGGGTTGTTTCTTTTGCTTCCGGTGAGGAGTGAATGGGATGCAGGGCAAAACGGTGGTGGTCGGGGTGTCCGGCGGCATTGCGGCATACAAAGCGGCGGGTCTTTGTTCGGCGCTGGTGAAAGAAGGCGCTGGCGTACACGTCATCATGACGGAATCCGCCACCAGGTTCATCACGCCTTTAACCTTTGAAAGTCTTGTGAAAACGCCTGTCATTACCGATATCTTCAAGGAACCGAATCCGGCGGAAATCAGTCATATCGCCTTGGCCGACAAGGCGGACCTGTTTGTGGTGGCACCGGCAACGGCCAATACGATTGGCAAGGTCGCGCACGGAATCGGCGACGACATGTTGACGACGACCTTGTTGGCGACCCGGTCGACCGTTTTATTCGCACCGGCCATGAACGTCAACATGTACAACAATCCGATTGTCCAAGAGAATCTTCATCGTTTGCGGGCGCGGGGATATTTGATCGCCGAACCGGGGGAAGGGCCGCTTGCCTGCGGATATACGGGCAAAGGCCGACTGCCGGAACCGGAACAGTTGATGGAAGTGATCCGGGCGATTTTTCGGCAAAAACAGGACATGCTGGGGCTGCGGGTTCTGATCACGGCCGGCGGCACCCGTGAACGGATTGATCCGGTGCGCTACATCAGCAACGATTCGAGCGGCAAAATGGGCTTTGCCTTGGCGGAAACGGCAGCCCTGCGGGGAGCCGACGTGACCTTGCTGGCGGCAAACGTGCAGTTGGCTCCGCCCGGAAAGGTGCGGCTCGTGCCGGTGGAGTCGGCGCAGGAGATGTACGAACAGGTGATCAACCGATTGCCGGAGCAGGATATCGTGATCAAAGCTGCGGCTGTGGCGGATTATCGTCCAATCGCGACGGCTGCGAGCAAGATCAAGAAAAACGCGGAACGAATCAATCTGGAACTCGTGCGCAATCCTGACATCCTGGCGGAAGTCGGGGCCCGCAAAACAGCAGGGCAAGTGATTGTCGGCTTTGCGGCGGAAACCGACGATCTGGAAGCAAATGCGCGGGATAAATTGATTCGCAAAAACGCGGACCTGATTGTTGCAAACGACGTGACGGCGGAGGGGGCCGGGTTTGGCACGGACACGAACGTCATCAGCATGGTGCGGCGGGATCGTCCGACGCGTTCGCTGCCGCTGATGAGCAAGCGGGAGGCGGCGGAGCGGATTTTGGACGAAATTCTCGAGATACGGGCGGAGCGCACATGACAGACCGTCAGTCCCTTCGAATTGCGGAAGTGATTGTGGATGTGCATGCGCGGGATGTGGATCGGCCCTTTCACTACCGGGTGCCCGCTGCAATGGCCGATTCGGTTCAGGTGGTGACACGGGTGATTGTGCCCTTTGGACAGCGAAGGGTAGAGGGATATGTGATCGGTTTTGCCGATCAGGCGGATGTATCCCAATTGAAAGAGATTTTGCAGGAATTGGATGAACAGCCGCTGTTGACCGAAGAATTGGTCAAGCTCGCCGATTGGCTGTCCTATCGCTATCTGGCATCCAAAGCGGCCTCCGTACAAGCGCTGCTGCCTGCAGGAATCCGAGCCAAGACCGATATTCGGTTGGAATTGGCCGAATATGCAGCGGAGGAGGCTCCGCCGTCGAATCCGGCGGAGGATGTCCCGCCCGGCCTGACGGCGAAAGAGAAGGAAGTCTGGCTGTACCTTCGGCAGCAGAACGGGGTATACAAGGAGATCTTGATCAAACAATTTCCTGCTTGGCGAAACCCTTTGCAAAACATGATTCAGAGGGGAATCATACGGGAACGGTATGAAGTGTCGCAAACCGTACAAACCCTCTATGTGACCACCGTCAGCTGCCGCTTATCGGAGGAAGCGTTTCGGGACGCCATGGAGCAGATTCCGGAACGGGCGTTCAAACAACGGGAAGTCGCCGAGTGGGTGCGCAGTCATGGCCCGTCGGTACCCCTTCGGGATGTGCTGCGAGCGACCCAAACGAACCATTCTACGGTGAAAACCTTGATCCGAAAGGGGATTCTCGTGCAAGGGAAAGAGGAGGAGCGGCGCGATCCCTATGCAAACCGGTTTGTCGGGCCTTTGGAACAGCCGCTTCCGTTGACGGAGGAGCAGCAAGCGGTGTTTCAGAAGATCCTGCGCCTGCAGCAGACGGAATTGCCCGCGCAAGTGCTGCTGCAGGGGGTGACGGGCAGCGGAAAAACCGAGGTGTATTTGCAGTCGATTGCCGCCTGTGTAACCGCAGGCAAGCAGGCGATTGTACTGGTGCCGGAAATTTCCCTGACGCCGCAAATGGTGGAACGATTTAAACGCCGTTTCGGTGACGCGGTGGCCGTCCTGCACAGCCGATTGTCTCAGGGGGAACGGTACGACGAATGGAAAAGGATCCGCCGCGGCGAAGTTTCGATCGCGGTCGGAGCGCGTTCCGCCATCTTTGCCCCTTTCCTGCGCATCGGATTGATCGTGATTGACGAGGAACACGAACTGTCATATAAACAAGAAGAGCAGCCGAAATATCACACGCGGGAAGTGGCGTGGCAGCGGGCGCAGCATCACGGGGCGATCCTGCTGCTGGGATCGGCCACGCCCTCATTGGAAACCCGGTATGCGGCTGAATTGGGAACGATGCATATTTTGAAACTGCCTAACCGCGTCAACCGCCGTGCTTTGCCGCAGGCAGACGTGACGGATATGCGGCGGGAACTGCAGGCGGGGAACCGGTCGATGTTCTCGCGGCAGCTGCAGCATCTGATCAACGACCGCTTGCAAAAACGGGAACAGATCATTCTGTTTCTGAATCGGCGCGGACATTCCACCTTTATTCTGTGCCGCAGTTGCGGATATGTGGCGCGTTGTCCGAACTGCGACGTTTCACTGACTTATCACAACGTGCAACGCAGCGGATCCTCATTTGAGTTGTTGCGCTGCCATTATTGCGGACATTCCGAACCGTCGGTCAAGTCCTGCCCGACATGTGCCAGCCCGCATATTCGCACGTTCGGCACCGGTACGCAGCGGGTGGAAGAGGAACTGCACAACGTCTTTCCTGCCGCTCGGGTCATCCGAATGGATGTGGACACCACCGGCACGAAGGGCAGCCATGAACGGCTGCTGCAGCAGTTTCGCGAAGGTCAAGCAGACATTCTGCTGGGAACCCAGATGATCGCCAAGGGGTTGGATTTTCCCCGCGTCACCCTGGTGGGGGTAATTACGGCCGATACGTCGTTGAATTTGCCTGATTTCCGGGCAGCGGAACGGACTTTTCAATTGTTGACGCAAGTGGCGGGACGCGCAGGACGGCACGAAATCGACGGCAGAGTATTGATCCAGACCTATGATCCGGAGCATGGCGCGATTCACTTGGCGACCACACAGGATTATGAGCAATTCTATCGATCGGAGATCGGCATTCGGAAAACTCTTGGCAACCCGCCGTTTTACGAAATGACACTGTTTACCATGCAGCACCCGGAACAGGCGAAAGCGGAACGTTTGATCCTCGCACTGGAAAAACGGCTGCGCAGCCAACTGCGAGAAATGCCGCAAGCGGAAGTATTGTCATCGTGCCCGGCTCCCTTGGCCAAACTGCAAGGGAAATACCGCTATCATCTTACCGTCAAATATCAAGATTTTGCTCCGCTTCAACCGGTGCTGCTGGAGGCGTATCTCGAGTTTTCGAAAGCAGCGCGGGAATCAGTTGGCATATTGGCCGTCGATGTGAATGCGCAAATGATGCTGTAACGGATATCATATTGTATAGAGATTTTTCGTGTAAAGGGGGACTTCACATGGCGATTCGGATGATTCGCTTGGAAGGCGATCCGGTTTTGCGGGAAGTGGCAAAACCGGTGCCGGAAATTACAAAAAACGTGTTGAAATTATTGGATGACATGGCCGAGACGATGTATGACGCAGAAGGTGTAGGCTTGGCCGCTCCCCAGGTGGGAATATCCAAACGGATTATTGTGATCGATTGCGGCGACGGATTGATCGAGATGATCAACCCGGAAATTCTTGAAAAATCGGGCGAGCAGACCGGGCCGGAAGGGTGTTTGTCCATTCCGGGGCTGACAGCCGAAGTGAAACGGGCCAATTATGTGAAAGCAAAAGGGCTGAATCGATATGGAGAAGAGATCATCGTCGAGGGGGAAGGGTTGAAAGCCCGTTGTCTGCAGCATGAGATCGACCATCTTAACGGGGTCTTGTTTACCGATTACCTGAATCCGCTGGATATTTTGAAAAAGCGCCAACCGAGTGAAAGATGAGGTGGGAGGATGCGCATCTTATTCATGGGAACTCCCGATTTCGCCGTTCCGAGCCTGCTCGCCCTGTTGGCAGCGGGCTATCAGGTTGCCGGTGTGGTAACACAGCCTGACCGGCCGAAAGGACGCGGCAAGAAGCTGACGCCGCCTCCCGTCAAAGTGGCGGCTTTGGAAAAAGGGCTGCCCGTTTTTCAGCCGGAAAAAGTGCGGTCGGAAGAATCGCTGGCTCACCTGCAATCGCTGCCATTCGACCTGCTGGTGACAGCCGCGTACGGGCAAATATTGCCTGTTGCGCTGCTTGAAATACCTCGCTGGGGGAGCATTAATGTCCACGCCTCCCTGCTGCCGAAATACCGGGGCGGTGCGCCAATCCATCGTTGTATCATCAACGGGGATGCGGAATCGGGTGTGACGATTATGCGAATGGTGAAGGAACTGGATGCGGGGGACATGCTCGCGCAAGTCCGCGTTCCGATTGAACTGGGGGATACGGTCGGCAGCTTGCACGACAAACTTGCTGCAGCGGGTGCAGTCCTGTTGACGGAGACGATTGCAACAATTCTCGACGGCTCTGCTGTCGAGACGCCGCAAGACGAATCGAAAGTTACATACGCGCCCAATCTGTCGCGGGACGAGGAACGAATTCAATGGGCGAACAGCGGCCGGGACATTTACAATCAAGTGCGCGGCATGAATCCGTGGCCGGTTGCGTATACAACGCTGCACGGCAAGCGCTTCAAAATCTGGCGGACAGAGATTGTCGATGAAACCTATGTGTCGGACAAGCCGCCAGGGACGATCTTACGGGTGACCGATTCCTCAATAGAAGTTCAGACCGGACAAGGGATTATCGGAATTCTCGAGTTGCAACCGGAAGGCAAACGCTGCATGACGGCGGAAGAATTGCTGCGCGGACAGCCATTGGAGGCAGGGAATCAATTTGGCGACGGGAACGAGACATCGCAACTCTAAACTGACAGCGAGAGAGGTGGCGCTTGAGGTCTTGCTGGCGGTGGATACGCAGGAGGCCTACAGCAATCTGGCGCTGCAATCCGCATTGGCCCGCCACCCTCTTTCACCGAAAGATACGGCGCTGGCGACAGAAATTGTCTACGGTACGGTGCAGAGGTTGAATACCTTGGATTACCGGATTCTACCTTTTTTGAAACAGCCGATTGGCAAGCTGGATCCCTGGGTGCGGAATTTGCTGCGGCTTAGCGCGTATCAACTGGATTATCTGGAACGGGTACCCGATTTTGCGATCATCAATGAAGCGGTGGAAATTGCCAAGCGGCGCAATTCCCGTTTGTCCGGTTTCGTCAACGGAGTGCTGCGGAATCTGCTGCGCTCAGGTCAAGCCAAATATCCTTCTGCCGCAAAAGATCCGCTGCGGCACGTGTCGTTGCTGCATTCCCATCCCGAGTGGCTGGTGGAAGAATGGGCGGAGCAGTACGGGATGGAGCAGACGACCGCGATCTGTCAGGCAAACAATAACCGTCCGTCGTTATCCCTGCGGGTCAATCGATTGCGCAACACGCGGGAGGACCTGCTGCAAGCACTTGCTGAAGAAGGTATGGAGGCTCGTCCATCCGATGTTTCACCCGATGGCGTTGTCCTCTCGGCAGGTATGGATGTCACCCGCTTGCAGGCTTTTCGTGACGGTCGCTGTACGGTGCAGGACGAAAGCTCGATGTTGGTGGCGCCGTGCGTGGATCCGCAACCGGGCATGCGGGTGTTGGACGCCTGTGCGGCTCCCGGCGGGAAAACCACTCATTTGGCCGAGTTGATGCGGGATCAGGGGGAGATTGTGGCGGCAGACATCCACCCGCATAAGGTGGAATTGATCCGTACAGCGACTGCCCGGTTAGGGATGCAAACGGTTCGTCCGACGACGGGCGACATTCTCGATTTGCTGCCGAATTTGGGGATGTTCGATTCCATCTTGCTCGATGCTCCTTGTTCCGGGTTTGGCGTAATTCGCCGAAAGCCGGATATCAAATGGAGAAAAACCCAAGCCGATGTTGAGGCCATTTCGGGCGTACAATTGGATTTGATCCGGAAAACTGCCGATGCCCTGCGGACGGGCGGGGTATTGGTTTATTCCACGTGTACGATAGAAGAGAAGGAAAATGGAGAAATTATACGAACCTTTTTAAAAGAGCGGTCTGATTTTCGGATCGAAACCCTGCGGCCGTATTTGCCCGAAACAGTAGCGGCACGGTCGCTGAGCGAAGAGGGGTGGGTACAGGTATTGCCCCATCACTTCGGAACAGACGGATTTTTTATCTGCCGTTTGCGAAAAATGTAGAGAACAAAGGGGGGTGAGAATGTGATCGACACGATCATCGACCTGACGGAACCGAAAAAACAGCTGTACGATATGAAACTGGAAGACCTGGAACGTTGGGTCACGGAACTCGGCCAACCGAAGTTCCGCGCCAAGCAGATTTTTAACTGGATTTATAAAAAACGGGCGACTTCCATTGACGATATGACCGACTTGCCTGCCTCTTTCCGGGAAGAATTGAAGCAAAAAGCGGTGCTTGCCACCATGAAGGAAGTGACGCGGCAGGTGTCAAAAGACGGAACGATCAAGATCCTGCTGGAATTGCATGACAAAAGTACGGTCGAAACGGTGCTCATGCCCCATAACTACGGAAATTCCGTCTGCGTTTCTTCGCAAGTGGGGTGCCGAATGGGATGCACCTTCTGCGCGTCCACCCTCGGCGGTCTGATCCGCAACCTGACTGCCGGCGAGATCGTTGAGCAGACGATGTTTTTTCAGCGAATGCTCGACGATCAAGGAGATCGGGTATCGTCCATCGTCTTGATGGGTTCGGGAGAGCCGTTGGAAAACTACGACGCGGCCATGAAATTTATTGATATGATTAGCGCGGCGGAAACGCTGAATATCGGAACGCGGCACATTACCGTTTCGACCAGCGGCTTGGTGCCTGCCATTCGCCGATTGGCCGATGAGAAGCGGCAGATCACCCTGGCGATTTCGCTGCATTCGCCCTTCGACGACCTGCGCAGTTCCATGATGCCGGTCAACCGCGCCTGGAACATCGCGCAGCTGATCGACGCATGCCGTTATTATTGGGACCAGACGGGAAGAAGGCTGACCTTTGAATACGCCTTGATCGGCGGCGTCAATGACGATCTGAAACATGCCAAGGCGTTGGCTGACTTGTTGGGCGACTTGCCTTGTCATGTCAATCTGATTCCGGTCAACTATGTGCCGGAACGAAATTACCAACGGACTCCCAAAGACCAGATCCGCGCCTTTCAAGATGAATTGAACCAATTGGGCATCAATGCGACAGTCAGACGGGAAAAGGGGCATGACATTTCTGCCGCGTGCGGACAACTGCGGGCGGAACAGGGGAGAATCTAGGGGTGAACTGAATGGAGTATGCGGCCAAAAGCCACATCGGATTAGTTCGACAGATCAATGAGGATGAATTCGCCCTGCACACGGACTTGGAACCTTTTCAAGCCGTCCTTGTGGCGGACGGTATGGGCGGGCACATGGCGGGCGAGATTGCGTCGTCGATTGCCGTGGAAGTCGCGGGACGCGAATTGACCGGCTTTCTCCGCGGCAAATCATTGGAAGAAGCAGAACCGTATATCAGCGACTACATCGTCGACGCCATCTTGCGGGCAAACGAAGAAATCTATAACCGGGGGAGAAGCATCAGCGGCTATTCGGGAATGGGAACGACAATCGTAGCCAGCATCGTCAGTCCTGCTTCGATTACCCTGGGCTATATCGGCGACAGCCGGGGCTATCTCATCACTCCCGACCGGATCCGGCAATTGACCGATGATCATTCCCTGGTCAATGAACTGTACAAAAACGGCCAATTGACGGAAGAAGAAGTGAATACCCATCCGCAACGCAACATCTTAACACGCGCGGTGGGAACCGATTTGCAGGTTGAGGTGGACGTAGTCGCGACGCCATGGAAGGAAGGGGACGTCCTGCTGCTTTGCACGGACGGATTGACAAACCTGGTCAGCGACGAAGAAATTCAGCAGACGTTTTATCAGCCGGGCTCATTGGAAGACAAACTGGATCGTTTGATTCAGATGGCATTGCATCAGGGCGGCAATGATAATATCACCATTGTGGCTTTGCAAAATACGGCTGTCAGGAAAGAAGGTGAGGCGCCGTGATCGGAAAAGTTCTCAGCAATCGATACGAAATTCTGGAACGCATCGGCGGCGGCGGGATGGCCATTGTATACCGCGCGCTGGACAAGATTTTGAACAGGTACGTTTCCGTCAAAGTCCTGCGCCCGCAGTTTGTGTCAGATCCGGAATTTGTCCACCGGTTTCGGCGGGAAGCGCAAGCGGCCGCCAGTTTGTCCCATCCGAATGTCGTCAATATCTACGATGTGGGGATAGAAGAGGAAACCTATTATATTGTCATGGAATACATCAACGGAAAAACGCTGAAGGAAGTCATTCAGGAACGGGCGCCGCTGCCGGTCGCGGAAGCGGTGGGGATTGCCAAACAGATCTGTTTGGCATTGCAGCACGCGCATGAACACCAAATTGTGCACCGGGACATCAAACCGCACAACATCCTGATCGGCAAAGACGGGCATGTGAAAGTCACCGATTTCGGCATCGCCCGCGCCATCACGTCCAACACAATTACGCATAACGGATCGGTTCTCGGTTCGGTTCACTATTTCTCGCCGGAACAAGCACGAGGCGGCATTACCGATGTCAAGTCGGACATTTACTCTCTTGGTGTCGTCCTGTATGAAATGGTGACAGGCGAACTGCCTTTTTCCGGGGAAAGTCCGATTTCGGTAGCCTTGAAACACCTGCAGGACTATTTTATCGAACCGCGGCAAATGAACCCGAAGATCCCGCAAAGCGTCGAAAACGTCATTCTCAAATCACTTGCCAAAAATCCGGATGCGCGGTATCAGTCGGCAAAAGAAATGTATGCCGATCTCGACCAGGCATTGCTGAATCCAAATGTCGAAAAGTTTGTCGCGTCGACAGATCTGTCCGACACGCAGCCGACGCTGCAAATTCCAGCTGCTGCTTTGAAGGATGCGGGTTACGCAAGTAAACGGAATGGCAATCCGAAAGGTGCAGCCGGACTTATGGACGACAAGGAGCAGCCGAAAAAACGCAATACCTGGAAAATCATCGGCATGATTGTCGGTCTGCTGATCCTGGGCGGAGTTGGAATTGCCACCGGCTTTACCGTCATGACCTCCGTCTTGTCCGTTCCTGCAGTCGAAATGCCGAAAGTGGAAGGCATGCCCTATGACGAGGCGCTGAAAACCTTGAAAACCTACGGTTTCAAAGATAAAAACATCCAACGGGAAGACGCCAAGGATCCTGGTGCTCCGGGACGTCCCCCGCTGGAAAAAGGAAAAGTCTTTCAACAAGATCCGGAAGCGGGCAAGCAAGTCAAAACCAACCGTGTTGTTACCCTGAAAGTCAGCGCGGGTGCGGAGACCGTCCTCATGCCGAACCTCGAAGGCATGGATGAGCAGCAGGCAAAAGAAGCCTTTGCCAAACTGCATCTGGATCTGGATGAGATCAAATTTGTCACGCAGCCTCATAACGAGATCGAGAAAGGGAAAGTGATTCGGCAGGTTCCCGGTCCGCAAGTGCAAATCATACCCGGCAAATCGGAGATTGCCGTGTATCTTTCTTCCGGACCGGAAATGGCGATCGTTCCCGACTTGCGGAACCTGACCTGGAATGATGCGCTGAAAAAAATGCAGGATGCCGGATTCCAGGTCGGTACCGTACTTTATGACAACAGTTTTGAGGTTCCGGCCAATTCGGTGATGCGGCAGGGGCCGCAAGAGATTGGCAAGGAGTACCCGAAGGGTTCCAAAATCGATTTGTGGATTTCCAAGGGATTGCCTCCCAAGACAATCACCCGGACCTATTCGGTCAAAGTCACCCCGCCGCCGGACAAACCGCTCGTCATCTTGATCAAGCGGTCTGACGCACGGGGCAAGGACCAGGTGGTCGTCAACAATGAAAAGGTGACAACAGAGAAACGATATTCGGTCGATTTTTATATCACGCCGGACACGCAAGGCGAACTGGAAGTGTATGAGAACGGAGTTCTCAAGGAGCGCAAACAGATTCCTTATGTGGAATAACCCCTTATGCGGAACTCATGGAGGCTTGGTATGCCGGAAGGAATGATTGTCAAAGCATTGGCCGGTTTTTACTATGTGCGTACTGCAGAACGGGTCTATCAATGCAAAGCGCGCGGCGTGTTCAAGAAGCGGGGAATTTCTCCTCTGGTCGGAGATCGGATCCGTTTTACCCCGATTGGCGGGCAAGAGGGAGTGATTGAAGAAATCCTCCCTCGTTCAGTCGAATTGATCCGGCCGCCGATTGCCAACGTGGATCTGGCGATCCTCGTCTTCTCATATCGGGAACCGGAACTGAATCTCCGTCTGTTGGACCGGATGTTGGTGCTGATCGAAAAGGCGGAGTTGCAAACGGTTATCGTCTTGAGCAAAATGGATTTGCTCGAACAAGAGATGGATATGGAATCGGTCAGCGATACCTATCGGACGATGGGCTACCCCGTTCACCTCGTATCCTCCAACAACGGTATCGGATTCGACGAACTGCGAGTTTTCCTGAACGGGAAAATTTCCGTGGTCGCCGGTCAATCCGGGGTTGGCAAATCTTCTCTCCTGAACGCCATGTTCCCGGAATTGGAACTGAAAATGGGAGAAGTCAGTCAGAAGCTGGGCCGCGGCCGACATACGACCCGGCATGTGGAACTGATTGAAATTGGACCCGACTCTTTCATTGCGGATACACCGGGATTCAGCCAGCTTGATTTTGGCGACATTCAACCGGCAGAACTCGATTCGTACTTTCGGGATATTTCGTTGCAGAGCCAAGACTGCTATTACCGTGGCTGCCAGCATGACCGGGAAGAGGATTGCGCCGTTCGCAAAGCGGTCAGCGATGGGCAATTGAACGAACTGCGGTATCAGCATTACCTGGAATTTCTGAAAGAAGTTCGGGAGACGAAAGAAGGAAGGTATTGACCATGATCAAAATTGCTCCCTCGATCCTGTCCGCCGATTTTGCACAGTTGGCAACCGAGATCAAGGCGATTGAAGAAGGCGGCGCCGATTATGTGCATGTGGACGTCATGGACGGGCATTTTGTGCCGAACATCACCATCGGTCCCTTGCTTGTCGGGGCGATCCGTCCGCACACCCGACTTCCCTTGGACGTACATCTGATGATCGAACAGCCTGATCGGTACATTCCTGATTTTGTCAAGGCGGGAGCGGATATCATTTCTGTTCACACGGAAGCGTGCCCCCATCTGCACCGTTCGGTCCAACTGATCAAATCTTTGGGTGTAAAGGCTTCCGTCGCGTTGAATCCGCATACCCCGCTTTCGACGATCGAACACATTCTGCCGGAATTGGACATGGTCCTGCTCATGACCGTCAATCCCGGTTTTGGCGGTCAAAAGTTTATCGAGCTGACGCTGCCGAAGATTCGCGCCCTGCGCGACATGCTCGCGCAACGAAAACTGCAGCGGATTGACATTGAAGTGGACGGCGGGATCAATCCGGAAACGTCTGCGCTTGTGCGGGAAGCGGGCGCCAATGTGCTGGTTGCCGGTTCCGCTGTGTACGGCGCTGACGACCGGTCGGAAGCAATTCGTCTGATACGCGGATAGCGGCAAAGTGCTCGATAATTGGTTATATTTTGTTAGCACGGGTCATATTTTCTGTTGAAGAGGATATGACCCTTTCTCTTAGGCACATTTTCTGGGAACAGGAATATATATAGTAGCGACAGTTAGGCCGCCTGGACGGCGGATGATCCTTTCAACCCGCCCGGGGGTTTACGAGTGGGGTTCGGACTGATTTCATGTGAGGAGGGGTCACATTGCGTTTTTATACCATCAAATTGCCGAAGATTCTCGGTGGTCTTGTGAAAGCGATGTTGAATGTTTTCCAGAAAAAAGAGTAGGAGGAGGAAAGACAAAAAACGCGCGATAATTAGATCGCGCGTTTTACTTTACCTGCTTTCAGGCAACGAGTGCATACATTGACTCGTTTCACTGAGCCGTCCACAACTGCACGAACACGTTGAATGTTCGGCAACCAACGGCGTTTGGTCGAAATATGAGAATGAGAAACGGTGTTCCCCGTCTTCGGGTCTTTGCCGCACACTTCGCAACGTTTAGCCATACTTGCACCTCCTTGCCTTCATAATGCCGTATCCGATGGTCGATAATAAAGGCGGACTTGATCAAAACCGACTTGATTATAGTAACATACTGCCGGCGACACGTGCAAGATGACTTTTCCATTGCAGAGATTTATAGTAGAATGATGGTGATATTGGGCAAACTGTCCAATTTTCAGATTGATCCGGACGATGCTTCGGATTGCAGACAGAATAGTGCCGCGGCGGCACTTTGGAGGTGCTTATGACATGCCAAAAGTTTTGCAAACCGAGTTAGGCAAAATTGCCATTGCGGAAGACGTCATCGCCACAGTTGCCGGTTTTGCGGCTTTAGACTCATACGGACTGGTGGGTATGGCCTCCCAAAAGAAAGTGAAAGACAGCATCAGTGAACTTTTGGGACGGGAGAACCCCGGTCGTGGCGTTGAAGTGTTCATCAGCGACGATCAGGTTCATGTGGAATTGCACATTATTGTCAGCTACGGAACGAAGATATCGGAAGTAGCGCACAACGTCATGGATAAAGTGAAGTATACGCTGGAAAATACCCTAGGAATCACAGTTGACAGAGTCAATGTCATCGTTCAGGGTGTCCGGGTGAGTGGCGAAAGGTAAGGAGGACATTATGAATCACACGCATTTGGATGGGGCACTGTTTGTACAGATGGTGTTTACCGGACATCAAAATCTCGAGACAAACAAGCAAAAGGTAAACGCTTTAAATGTATTTCCGGTCCCGGACGGTGACACAGGCACGAATATGAGTCTTTCTTTGACTTCGGGAGTCAACGAGATGCGCCGTGTTGCCCATCAGTTGCATAAGGCGGCAGAAGCGTTGGCAACCGGTCTGTTGATGGGGGCACGGGGGAATTCGGGCGTCATTTTGTCCCAGCTGTTTCGAGGATTTTCGAAAGCGGTTGCAAAGAAAGAAACACTCGACGCAAAGCTTTTTGCAGAAGCGTTTCAGTCCGCTGTAACAACCGCTTACAATGCGGTAGTCAAGCCGGTTGAAGGAACGATTCTGACCGTGGCGAAAGATTCGGCCAGAGCAGCCGTGCAAGCGGCGCGCAACGCCAATGCCACCATCGATTCGGTGATGCTGGCGGTGTTGGAAGAAGCGGAACGATCCCTGCAGCGGACGCCGGATCTGTTGCCTGTATTAAAACAGGCGAATGTGGTCGATTCCGGCGGACAAGGACTTGTCTATATTTATCAAGGTTTCATGGCTGCCTTGCAGGGGAAAGGATTGGAATCGGGCGACCCGGTTGACGAACAAACGGTAACCGGTCCGATTCCCCACGGCATGCCTGCGCCGGCGGGAGCTTTCATTGAGCATGAAGGCGAGTACGGTTACTGTACCGAATTTATCATTCGGCTTCCGGAAGCGGCAGATTCCGAACAAGCCATCGAGGAAAAAATCCGGCAAGCTTTGCTGGAACTGGGCGATTCCACGTTGGTTGTCGCCGCGAACGACTTGGTGAAAGTGCACATTCATGCCCTGCATCCGGGAACGGTATTGGAAGAGGCTTTGAACTTCGGTTCGTTGACCCGGATTAAGATTGATAATATGACGGAACAGCATCATAATCTTGTCAATGAGTATGAAGCGGTTCCCCGTCAGATCTATGGCATTGTGGCGGTTGCCGCCGGTGTGGGAATGACGGAGATTTTCAAAAGTCTCGGGGTCGACCAAGTGGTTGAAGGCGGACAAACCATGAACCCCAGCACGGAAGACCTTATGAAAGCGGTGAAAAGTGTCAACGCGGAACATGTGTATATTCTGCCGAACAACTCCAATATCATCATGGCTGCCGAACAAGCCAAATCCGTTTTGGGCGACCGGATTTCTGTCATTCCGACGAAGTCGATTCCGCAGGGGGTTTCCGCGGTTTTGGCCTTTGATCCGGATGCAAGCCCGGAAACCAACATGGAACGAATGATCGTTATGGCTGACCGTGTAAAAACGGGACAAGTGACACAAGCAATCCGAGATTCGAACTTCCAGGATTTCGAAATCAAAGAGGGCGATTATATGGGATTGGCCGACGGCAGGGTTGTGGCAATCGGTCCGGATTTGGAGATGTCAAGCCTTTCCCTGCTCGCGAAGATGATCGATGAAAATTCGGAAATTGTGACCGTATTCTATGGCGATGACATGTCGGAAGAAACGGCGGAAACGTTTGTCTCGAAGCTGGAAGAGCAATATCCCCAGTGCGAGTTTGAACTGCATTACGGCGGGCAGCCTTTATATCCCTATATTTTTTCTGTTGAATAGGTGTTTGAGACGATGACATCGTTACATTCTCCAGTCAATTATATTGCCGGGGTCGGTCCTTCCAAAGAGAAGGACCTTGCCCGTTTGGGCATTTATACGGTGGAAGATTTGCTGTATTATTTCCCTTTTCGGTACGATGACCGGACGGTTCAGTCGGGACGGCAGTTGCAGCATCTGAGCAGGGTCACGGTGCGGGCGGTCGTTCAGGCGCCCCCGGCTGTCAGATACAAAGGGCGACGAGCGATCATGACCGCGCAGGTCAAGACAACGGACGGACTCCCCATGGCGGCGGTTTGGTTCAACCAACTTTTTCTGCGTGACAAACTGCGTCCCGGTACGGAGATCACTTTGACCGGAAAGTATGATGCCAGACGCCGCAGCATGGTGGTGGAGCACTATGAGTTTGCCCATGACGCGCAATCGGTTCACAGCCATCGGCTGGTGCCGATCTATGAGGTGCGAGGTCAATTAACCCCGAAAGTGTTGCGTTCCATCCTATCCAAAGCTCTCAAACAATACGAACGTGAAATTCCTGAAATCCTCCCCGTCAGCTTGCGGAACCAATACAAACTTTTGTCGAAAGTAGATTCTTTGCTGCAGATCCATTTGCCGAACGACCGGGAATCCCTGAGGCAGGCCAGAAGAAGATTGGTGTTTGAAGAATTTTTCTTGTTTCAACTGAAGCTGCAGGCCTTTCGGTTTATGCACAAGCATGACCAGCCGGGCATTGCCCACTCGTTTACGAAAGAACAGTGGACCGAATTTTTGCAAGTGCTGCCCTTTGTCCTGACCGATGGGCAGAAACAGGTGATTCGCGAGATTCTGCTGGAAATGCGGTCTCCCCAGCCGATGAACCGCCTGCTGCAGGGGGATGTGGGATCCGGCAAAACCATCGTGGCGTTTTGTGCCATGTACGCCGCCTATTTGTCCGGCTATCAGTCAGCGATGCTGGTGCCGACGGAAATCCTCGCAGAGCAGCACTACGAATCGTCCAACCGGTTATTGGGACGGTTGGGGCTGCGAATCGGCCTGTTGACCGGCAGTCTGAAAGAAAAGGCGCGGAAAGAGACATTGGATCAATTGGCCAACGGACAACTGGACATGGTCATCGGTACTCACGCGCTGCTTGAAGAAGGCGTGGAGTTTGCCAACCTTAGTCTGGTGGTGACGGACGAGCAGCATCGATTCGGGGTGGAGCAGCGGTCGATTTTTCGGCAAAAAGGGCACCATCCCGATGTGCTGTTCATGTCGGCGACACCGATCCCGCGAACTCTTGCCATGTCCCTGTTTGGGGATTTGGACGTATCGGTGCTTGACCAGATGCCGGAAGGGCGCAAGCCGATCCAAACGCATTGGGTGCGCGCTTCGGAAGAGGACAAGGTATTGAAATTTGTCCGGCGGGAACTGGCGAAAGGCCGCCAAGCGTATGTGGTCGCACCTTTGATCGAAGAATCGGAAAAAATCGAAGGTGTGGAAAACGCGGTCGATCTTTACAAACGGCTGCTTGAACCGATGGCAGGGTTCAAAACGGGACTGATGCACGGAAGGTTGACTGCCCGGGAAAAAGAAGAGGTTATGCGGCAATTTAAGGCAAACGAGATGCAACTGCTGATTTCCACTACGGTCATTGAGGTGGGGGTCAATGTTCCCAACGCAACAGTGATGGTGATTTATAACGCGGACCGGTTCGGGCTTGCCCAACTGCACCAGCTTCGCGGGCGGGTGGGCCGCGGCGAGTATGCCTCGACCTGTATTCTGATTGCAGACCCCTTGACGGATGCGGGAGTGGAACGGATGCAGGCGATGACCTCGACGCAGAATGGCTTCGTGTTGGCGGAAAAAGATTTGGAACTGCGGGGACCGGGTGAATTTTTCGGTATCCGCCAGAGCGGCATGCCGGAGTTTCGGTTGGGTGATCTGGTGGCGGATGCGCATATTATGAAAGTGGCGCGGGAAGAAGCGCAAGCCCTGTTGGAATCCAAAGAGTTCTGGATCATGCCGGACTGCCGACCGCTGGTGCAATATCTGAAAGACCAGAAAGTTTTGCAGTCGCCGCTGCAAGATTGATGATCGAAAACAAGTTGACCCCGAGTGAAATAGAGGCGGGCAGGGGATCCCTGCCCGTCTTGCTTGTGCATTGCCAGATTATTCT
>JAGVBM010000053.1 GCA_020059765.1 Bacillota bacterium | reverse complement strand
AGAGAAAATAATTTTTTGCAATTCGAACTTTGTTGAGGAGGAATATCCAATTAGTGATCTGTGATTCAATAATAGTCCGGTGATTGCCATCACAAGGATTATGAATGCACCCAATACTCCAGCAGTTTGATGCAGGATTCTTAAGATTCTCAGCATCTATCCACCTCTCTGCTTTGTGAATAAGAATAAAGAAACTATGCTCTAAATGAAATAATCAAGTTCATTCTAGCGTAGAATAATTTTAAAAAAAATGGCCACTTTGGGCTATTTTGCGGGACTTGACAAAACAGGGAGGATATCTATATGAACGCAAGGATCGTGAGCAGAATGAATAGAACAATGGACAGGGATCGATTGGCCAAACAATTGCAATTGTACGTGGTAACGGATGAACGGGCAAACGGGGAAGAAATGATTCCGATCATCCGCGAAGCGATTGCAGGCGGGGCGACGGCGATCCAACTTCGCCGCAAACAGGAGCTGGGCCGCCAATTTGTCGAGTTGGGCCGTTTGATTCGGAAGATTACACGGGAGCATGGAGTCCTGTTTTTCGTCAATGACAGGGTGGATGTGGCGCTCTTGGTGGATGCGGATGGGGTACATATTGGCCAGGATGATATTTCTTGCCGGGACGCCCGGCGGTTAGTGGGAGATCGGATCATCGGCGTGTCGGCAGATACGGTCGAGGAAGCGCTGGCTGCGGAACGTGACGGTGCAGATTATCTGGGGGTTGGAGCCGTTTATCCCACTCAATCCAAAGCGGATGCAGGGTATACGGGATTGGACGGATTGGCGAAGATCGTGCAAGCGGTGCAGATTCCGGTTGTCGGAATCGGCGGTATTCATGCGGGCAATGTGACGGCAGCCATCCAAGCAGGGGCTGATGGGGCTGCTGTTGTGTCTGCCGTCATGAGCGCCGCAAATCCAAAAGCGGCAGCAGCCGATTTGTTGGAAAAGATTCAAAGCGCCAGAAAGTGATGCAAGCTCATCATGTCGCAAGAGAGTATCGTTCCTCCTGCTCCTGCAAGGGCAGGAGGAATAGATTTTT
Source organism: Bacillota bacterium (assembly GCA_020059765.1). GTDB lineage: Bacteria > Bacillota > Bacilli > Tumebacillales > Effusibacillaceae > Effusibacillus. The sequence goes on along the minus strand of JAGVBM010000053.1, from coordinate 2,204 downwards.
CACTTAGCCGAAAACTCTCCCACCTTTTATTGGCGGGGGATAATAGATTTTTTTGTTCAAATATACGAACATATGTGCTATAATTTGGTGGTGATGATAAAGGAGATGATCTGCGTGTTGCGACATAAAGCCTACCGCTTTCGCATCTACCCCACACGGGAACAAGCTACTCTCATCCATAAGATGTTTGGTTGCTCTCGCTTTGTTTTTAACCACTTCCTTGCCCAGTGGAATAATGCCTATCAAGAAACAGGCAAAGGCTTGTCGTACCCTGCTTGCGCCACGGAATTACCGATTCTTAAGAAAGACTTTGTTTGGCTCAAGGAAGTGGACAGCATTGCGTTGCAATCGGCTGTTCGAAACCTGGCGGATGCATTTGACCGATTCTTTCGCAAGCAAAACGAACTCCCTCGCTTCAAGAGCCGCAAAAACCCTGTACAGTTGTATACCACCAAATTTACCAACAACAACATTGCCATCGATGGAAACAAACTGAAATTACCGAAGCTGGGGTGGGTTCGCTTTGCCAAGTCAAGAGAAGTCGAAGGTCGCATTCTCTCGGCTGCGGTGCGGAGAAATCCGACTGGCAAATACTTTGTTTCTCTCCTCTGTGAAATCGACATTCAACCGTTTCCGCAAACGGATGCTTCCATCGGGGTTGACCTTGGCATCAAAGAGTTTGCCGTGTGCTCCAACGGACAAGTGGTTGCCAATCCCAAACACCTGCGCCAATATGAAAAGCAGCTCGCCCGTTGGCAACGCATCTTGGCAAGACGCAAACCAAACGGCTCGAATTGGCATCGCGCCAAACGAAAGGTCGCCTTGATCCATGAGAAAATCGCCAACTGCAGGCAGGATTTCTTGCACAACGTGACGACCCAGTGGATTCGTGAAAACCAAACGATCTGCTTGGAAGACCTGCAAGTGTCCCACATGGTCAAGAATCACAAGCTGGCAAAGGCGATATCCGAAACGGCATGGGCCACCTGCCGCAGGATGCTGGAATACAAGGCGAACTGGTATGGAAGAACCATTACTGTAGTGGCCAAAAACTTCCCATCAAGCCAACTGTGTTCGACTCCTGGCTGCGGTTATCGCAATAAAGACGTGAAGAATCTAAAGTTGCGGGAATGGACATGCCCGAAATGCGGGACTCTCCATGATCGTGACCAGAATGCCAGTCAAAACATTTTGCAAGAAGGATTGCGTTTGTTGGCGGAGGCCAACTCAACTGCCGGAACGGCAGGAATCGCTTGGTCAACTTCACCTCGTTAGAGGTGATTACCCAAGAATCCCCCACCTCAACGGCAACGCCGTAGGTGGAGGGAGTGTTCAAATGTCTGGTACTCGCCTATTGACAGAGGATAGACGCCTATTTTCCATCTCTTCCCCATGATGCCGGTTCGAAAGAGTTGTTACAATTTCATGAATTCGGCACCAGAATGCTGAACGATCGTTCAGGATGGAGTACAATGTAGAAGAAGATGGAATCCTACTACAAGTTCAAAAAAGCACAGGTGATGAATGATGAGATTTACTAACTTTAATGAGCTGTTTGCGGTGGCTCGAAACGGCAAGCCGGTTCGTGTCAGTATTGCGGCCGCACATGACGATGACGCGATGTTGGCTGTCCGGCAGGCGGTTGAACTGGAATTTATTGAACCGTATTTTGTGGGGAACGACTATGAAATAAAAAGGATCGCGGAACGAATTGAGTTCGACTTGCGGGATTTCCCGATATTTTTTGCGGGTACGGAGGAAGAAGCGGCGTTTCAGGCGGCCAAGCTGGCGAGTGACGGAACGACACAGGTGATCATGAAAGGTTTTATTAACAGTACTCCGTTTTTGCGGGGGGTGCTGGACAAATCGCTGCGTTTGCGTACCGGCCGTTTGTTGAGCCACTTGTCCGCTTTTGACATTCCGGGATTTGATCGTATTTTGTATGTGACGGACAGCGGTTTGAATATTGCGCCTGATCTGGAGCAGAAAGGGCAGATTTTGCGAAATGCGTTGGATTTTCTTCACCTGATCGGCATGGAAATGCCGAAAGTGGCGCTGTTGTCCGCCAATGAACGGATCAATGAAAAAATGCCGGTCACCATTGAATGCCAGAAACTGAGTGAGTTGGCGAAAGACGGGCGATTCGGAGGAGCCGTCGTGGAAGGGCCGCTGCCTCTTGATTTGGCCATCAGCAAAGAATCTTT
>JAGVBM010000273.1 GCA_020059765.1 Bacillota bacterium | reverse complement strand
TTCGGATTGTTCAGCAAAAGGCGGTCGCAGGTGAATGACCGTTTCTTGTCCTTCCAGCAGCTCAAAGAGTTCCCGATAAAGCTGCATCACTTCCAAGCTTTGCTTGGCTTTCGGATGCTTCGGTTCCCAGACGTTCTGCCCGTTCCCGCTTGCCATTCCTGCTATTCTCTCAAATGCAAACTTCGGGTATGGCAGAATCGCTTCGATCACCTTGGCATGCTTGGCGACAGACAGCAAACCGACAATGTGGTCATGGTGCAAATGGGTAAGAATCAGCAGATCCACCTGCTGCCGATTGTGCTCCCGCAAAAATTCCAGCGGAAACGTGCAGCCGGGAAGCCGTTCGTCGCCCCCATCCACCAGGACAAGGAACGAATTCCGGTTGTCCAGGCTCCGGTTCAGGCTCCGATCGTCCCTCTCCGCCTGATCCATCGGAATATCCAGAAAAAAAGCGTCTCCGCGTCCCACATTCAGCGCATACCAGTTAGGCTTCAATCTCCCTGGCCTCCTTGTCTGTCTGTTTGGCAAACAGGAAACACTGGTTAATCGGCAAATGAACATAACAACTGCCCGTTCCCTGCAGTTTGGAATCCGATTCGATAAACAGATTTTGTCCTTCAATTTCAATCCAATGGCGATAGCCGGATCCGACGAACAGACTTTCCCGCAGACGGCCCGCAAAAGTGAGATGCCCTGTCATTGACGGCTGATCAAAACTGCATTTGACCTCTTCTCCCCGAACGACCAGCTGCAAGTTCTCCCCCTTGATGTCCAGCCATTCGGCCATCTTGAAGGACTGCCCTCCAACCCGATAGTCTCCGTCTTTGCGGATGACCTCCAAAGTATTGCTGTTGCCGAGAAAGTGAGCGACAAAATAACTGGCCGGTCGGCGATAGACTTCCTCCGGCGTGCCTGCCTGTTCGATACGCCCTTTGTTCATAACGACAACCTGATCGGCCATCGATAACGCTTCTTCCTGATCATGGGTCACATATACGGCGGTAATGCCCAGGTCTTGTTGAATTCGCCGAATTTCCACCCGCAGTCGTTGACGTACTTTTGCATCCAAATTGGAGAGGGGTTCATCCAAGAGCAGCAGTTTCGGCTCCAAGACCAAAGCGCGCGCCAGGGCGATTCGCTGCTGCTGCCCGCCCGAATACTGCTGCGGATGGCGTTTTTTTAAATCGGATGTGTCAATTTCCACCTTTTCCAGGATCGACATAACCTTTTGTTCAATTTCCGCTTTTGCAAGTTTGCGCAGTTTCAATCCGTACGCGACATTCTCAAATACAGTCATGTGCGGCCAGAGGGCGTAGTTTTGAAAGACCATCGCCGTCTGCCTGTGCTGGGGCGGCAGGTCTGTCACATCTTCCTCGCCATATATGATCGATCCCCCATTGATCGGCACCAATCCTGCCAAGGCGCGTATCAGCGTGGTTTTGCCGCAGCCGCTGGGTCCAACGATAGCTGTGAAACTGCCAGGCTGCAAAACCAGATTGATATTTTCCAGTGCCGGCTTATCCTGATACAACTTTTGCAATTGTTGAATGCGAATGTCCATCTTACGCCCTCCCAAAAGCGGCCAAATACTCAGATTTCATGTACCGCTCCAGCAAGAACAGCAAGAGCAGCCCCGGTATCATCAACAGCAATGCAGTGATCGACGCCACTTGCATTTCGTAGCCCATTGCCGAATTGTACATATAAATCGGCATGGTGGTAATAAAAGGGGATCCGATCAGCAGCGTGCCGGTAAATTCATCCAAGGAGTAGAGAAACACCATCAAAGCCGACGCGATCAAGCCCGGTATGGACAACGGCAGCGTCACTGTGAAAAAGGTGCGCATCTTGGAGGCTCCCAAATTGATCGACGCTTCTTCATAGGAAACGGGAATCGATTTAAAAACCGATACCAGGATCCAAACGGCGTAGACCAGCGCTCCGACCAGATGAATCAGGATCACGCCGGGAACGGTGCCGACAAGATCCCATTTGTACAGCAGCACCATCGTATTGGAGAACACAGGCAGCTGCGGAAACGCTTGCGGCAGCAGAAACAACAGCATGATCAACGCTTTGAACGGCATTTCGAAGCGAGCCAAATAATAGGACAACGGCACCGTCAAAAGCAGGGTGAGAAGGGTCACCACCAGCGCGATGCCAAAGCTGAGGAGCAATGCATCCATCATGTCCCCTTCCAACACCTTCTTCCAATACATCGGTCCGATTTGCTGCGGAAACAGGTGCGGCCAGTACCACTTTTCCGCAATCGACCAGAGGAGCAAACTGGAGATTGGCCCCAAGATGACGAACAAAGCCAAACCGTATCCGATCACCCTGCCGGACAAACGCCACATGACTGCACTCATCTCTTCGTCACCGTCCTCAAATAGTACATCGCAGCTCCCATGGAAATCAGGTAGGAAATCACGCCGATTGCATTCGCCGCTCCATAGTTGTTCTGATAGACAATCTGATAGTACAGATCGACCATTGCCATCTGGGAGCCTTCCGTTGTTCCGAGCATCATCGGAATCGAAAAACTGCCCATCATGGACGTGAAGATCAGAACGGCAGAAACGGCAATGGATCCTTTCGCCATCGGCACCATGACCGTAAACAGGATGCGCAGATAGTTCGCCCCGATGTTGCGGGCCGCATCGATAAAGTTTTGATCAATGCTGCGAAACGCCCCCATCAGCAGCAGCAAGGCCAACGACAGGTTTTTCCAGGCGAGAGCCGTAATAATCCCCGCAGATGAGAAAGCAATCGAAGGCGGATTTTGCAAATCGATGACGCCCAGCGCGGCAAGCGAAGCGTTCAAGGTGCCGTTTGGCGCCAACAGAACCCGCATCGCATGACCGACCACCACGAAGGGGATAAACAACGGAATTTTGAACAAAAACTCGATCCAGCCGTTGTGACGGAATCGCAAATATCCGCCCAGCAGGATGCCAAACACCAGCAAAATCGCTAGACTTGCCACCGATATCCAGACGGTATACAGCAAGTCCCCCGTATACAGTTCAAACACAGTTTTGTAGTGGTCCCATCCCCAACCGTCTTTCACCTTGAAACTGTTCATCAGGGAGAGGAAAAAAGGATAGACAAACAATACGCCAACAATGAAGATAGCAGGCAAGGCCAAAACCGTGCCTGCTATTTTGGGCAAGACGCGACTCACAACGAACACCCCTAGTTTTTCTCGTACGCGGTGTTCAGGTTTTTCAAATACTCGGCCAACGGGAAGGATTGCCCCTTCTTGGCCAGATCATCGGCCGAAATGTCCTTGAACAGTTTGTTCTTTCCGGTTTCCGTTACTTTCGGCAAAACAGCACTGGCGTCAATTCCCGGATACCAACTGTTGCGCTCGACAATCACTTTCGCTTGCATTTCCGGCGAAGTCAGGAAATCCGCATATTTGACGGCCATGTCTTTGTTCTTCGCATTCTTCGGCACGACGACGTACATCGGCTGTCCCGGCAATCCCGGGGTGATCAGCTTCAGACGAATGTTCGGGTTGAGGCGTCCTTCATCTTTCCACACATTTGCCATGTCGACCCAAACCGGTCCCATGTCAATTTCCCCGCGGTTCAACATATCCAGCGTTCCGTTGTTGCCGTTTGTGTAGGTAACCGGCAATGCCTTCAGTTCCTTGATGACAGCCGACCATTTTTCTTCCAGCTTCTTGTCGTAGGGTCCTTCTGTCAGTGCTTTATAGTCGTTGGTTTTCCAATAGGTATAGGCGGTTACGAAGGCAACGCCGCTCATCCCGTTTTTGATTCCGTTGTATCCGAAACGTTTGGGATTCGCTTTGATCCAAGCCACCAATTCCTCAAATGTATTGGGTGCTTCTTTCACCTTGTCCGGATTGTAGGCAATGGCCACCTGGCTGTGG
>JAGVBM010000251.1 GCA_020059765.1 Bacillota bacterium | reverse complement strand
TTTCCGCATATAAAAAACAATAAAGTTGCTAGAAAAAATTCCTATCCCGAGAGTATTCCCTGTATAAGAAATCTCATTCATGGCGAGAATGGGGAATGAGGTGATAGGAAAATGAGTGACCAAAAAAATCAAACACAAAATTTGACTCCACGCAGTCAGAAAAAACCGGGGTTCTGGAAGACGTTGTTTGCCAAACGGTGGACCTTCCCGGCCATCTATCTTGGCGCAGCCGCCCTCATCATCGGAATCGTAGTCGCACAAACCATGAACGGCACGCCGAAAGAGCCGGAAGCGACACCGCCGTCCGGTACGATGACGAACACGGACAATCAGGATGCGCTCACGACCAACGCGTCGCAGCAATGGATGTGGCCGATTAGCACCGACGGACAAGAAGCGGCTGTCACCATGAAATTCTACGACCAGACCAAGGATGAAAAGACGCAAGCCAAGTCGATCATTCAGTACGACAACAATTTCTACACGCAAAACGGAGTAGTGATTGGTCGCAAGGATGACAAAACGTTCACCGTGGCAGCTGCAGCATCCGGTACGGTCAGCCGTGTAGAAGCGGATGCCTTGATGGGCAATGTGGTGGTTATCAAGCATGACAACGGCTATGAATCCTACTATGCGTCCCTCGCCGATGTGGAAGTGAAAGAGGGCGACAAGGTCGTGCAAAGCCAGCCGATTGCAAAGTCGGGCAACAACCGCTTTGAGGCGGATCAAAAGAACCACCTCCATTTTGAAGTCATGAAAGACGGCAAACAAGTCGATCCTGAAAGTGTTCTTCCAAAACGCGGCGAATAAGTCCGCTCCGGTTATATTGGACCTGATGCCAAAGGCATTGGGTTCTTTTTTTTGCAGCTTGTCTTTTGCGAATGTCACAGCTTGTCAAGTCGCGAAATCATGAGAAAAAGCAGGAAAATCTGACGTAAGGCTTGTCAAATCGGGAATTTAGGCATATGTGGTACACACCCTCATATAATGTATCAGACCATTTGAAGTATGGGGGAGGCGAAAGGGAGTGCACGATTACATCAAAGAGCGCACCCTGAGGATTGGCGAGTATATCGTGGAAACAAAAAATACGGTTCGCACAATCGCGAAGGAATTTGGTGTCTCCAAAAGCACGGTGCATAAGGACCTGACCGAACGTCTGCCTGACATCAGTCCCGAGTTAGCGGAACGCGTCAAAGAGATTCTCGAGTACCACAAATCCATTCGACATTTGAGGGGCGGGGAAGCAACCAAGAAAAAATATCGAAAGGACGAATCCAAACGAAAAATGTCAAAAAGTGTAGGTGTTGAAAAAGGAGTTTCTGCTCAGCTGTAGAAATATCAATGTAGCGGATTCTCGGAATTTTTTGGTCGATAGGAATGTATCAATTTTATCCTATCGACATAAGGGCAACTAAGGCCCGCCAGCGCCAAAGGCTTGGCGAGCCAAGTTTTCTTAAGGATTCAGCCATTTGTGGGGGTACGGGTGGTACGCCAATTCGTGCGGGTATTCGCTGAAGTTGTGGAATGTTTGAAGGAGGACTCTTCTACCGATGTTCAGCAAAGATATTGGTGTAGACCTGGGTACCGCAAATGTACTGGTCCATGTGAAAGGAAAAGGCATCGTATTGAATGAACCTTCCGTTGTGGCGATCGAAAGCCAATCGAGAAAGGTGTTGGCCGTAGGCGAAGAAGCCCGGCAGATGCTGGGACGCACACCGGGAAACATTGTGGCGATTCGTCCTCTCCGCGAAGGTGTGATAGCAGATTTTGACGTGACAGAGATGATGCTTCGCCACTTTATCAACAAAACAATCGGCAAGGGATTTCTCATGCGGCCGCGGATTGTCATTTGCGTGCCGGCCGGCATCACGTCGGTCGAACAAAAAGCGGTGCGGGAAGCGGCGGAACGATCCGGCGCACGGGAAGTGTTCATCATTGAAGAACCTCGTGCAGCGGCGATTGGGGCAGGTTTGGATATTTTTCAGCCAAGCGGGTCGATGGTCGTGGACATTGGCGGAGGCACTACGGATGTAGCGGTTCTGTCTCTGGGCGACGTCGTTACCGCCTCTTCTATTCGAGTCGCAGGGGACAAGTTCGATGAGGCAATTATTCGTTATGTAAGAAAAGAACACTCGCTGTTGATCGGGGAACGGTCTGCGGAAGAAGCGAAGATTCAAGTCGGTTCCGCGTATCCGAACTCACGGCGGGAAACGATGGACATTCGCGGACGGGATATGGTGACCGGCCTCCCAAAAACGATCGAGGTCACCTCGGAAGGAATCCGCGAAGCGTTGGAAGAACCCGTAGATCAAATTATGGCTGCGGCAAAAAATGTACTGGAACGAACACCGCCTGAATTGGCGGCGGACATTTTCTCAAAAGGCGTGGTGCTGACCGGCGGCGGAGCGCTCCTGCACGGTTTGGACAGACTGATGATGAATGAACTGCAAATCCCGGTACATGTGGCGGAAGACCCGATGACATGCGTGGCGAGAGGCACCGGCATTGTGCTGGAGAACCTGGAAAAGGTCATGCGATCCGGGACGCGAAAATCCCGATTAGGATAGGTGGTACCCAATGATTCGAGGATTGTATACAGCCGCTTCCGGCATGTTGGCCGGAGAACGGAAGCAGGATATTATTTCCAACAATCTGGCCAATGTCAATACGGTCGGCTATAAGAAAGACGACTCGCTGATGCGTTCTTTCCCGGAAATGCTGCTGTACTCCATGAATGACCACACGGGAAGCGGTCCGCAGCAGGTGATCCCCGGTTCGCCGGGAGTCGGGTCACTCGGCACGGGCGCTTTTTTGGAAGAAGTTCTGGCACGCTTTACACCGGGGATTCTGAAACCGACGAATAACAAATACGGTTACGCGATTGTGGACAAGCCGGTTCCGGATCCGAACAGTCCGACGGGCGTCAACGAAAAGGAAAAATCGTTCTTTGCGTTGAATGACGGCAACGGCGGCACGCTGGTGTCCCGCGACGGCGATTTTCACACCGACCAACAAGGGTACTTGATCAATGCGGCAGGTCTCTCTGTACAAGCGGTGGATGCGGACGGCTTGCCGGTGGCAAACAGCCGGGTTCGCCTGAACAACACGGAGACCGGCTTGATTGCGGGCCGTGTGGACGCGGCCGGGCAGTTCACGGAAGATGCGGCGCTGCGGTTTGGCATTGTGGACGTGCTGAATGCAGACCTCCTGCAAAATGGGGGCAACAACGCCTACCGCGTCGAAGCCGACAACCTCGGACAAGCTAGCGGTGAGATGCGCCAAGGATTCGTGGAAGGCTCCAATGTGGACATGGCGCAGACGATGACCGACATGATTGAAGTCATGCGGGCCTATGAAGCCAACCAACGAGTGATTCGCACCCTGGACAGCACGTTGGACAAGGCCGTCAACTCGTTGGGCCGCCTGTAAAAATCGCCTGTAAAAATCGCTTGTAAGCCGTTTGCAAAAAAGGGGGGAATCCGGTGAGAGCTCTTCATACGGCAGCGTCCGGTTTGTACGCCCAACAGGCGAAACTGGACCTGATAGGCAATAATATCGCAAACGTCAACACAACCGGATACAAATCGACAAACGCCCAATTTGCCGAACTGCTTCGATCCGAAATGTCGCAGCCGGACGAAAACCAATTGACCGGTCGCCTGTCGGATCCCGGGCTGCGGATTGGAAACGGCGTCCGCGGCGCCTATCTGGCGCCATCCTTTGCCCAGGGAAATCTGCAGCAAACGAACAACCCGTTGGACCTGGCGATCGAAGGGGAAGGGTTCTTCACGGTGCAGGTTCCAATACCGGGACAAGCCGGTCAATTTGAGACCGTTTTTACCCGAACCGGCAAATTTCAGATGGATGCCAATGGCGTGATCGTTACGGATGCGGGACATCGGGTGCTCGCCGAAAACCGAGAGCCGATTCAGATTCCGGAAGAATTGCGGGGACGTGAGATTTCCGTTGCAGGCAACGGAGATGTGACAGTGCAGACCGATGCAGGAACCGAATTGGTAGGGACGATCAACCTCGTGCTGGTGCGGAACGCGGCAGCCAACCTGAAGCCGATCGGGGACAATTTGTATCGCAGCAGCAATCCGGATCCGAACTACAATCCGTTGGAAGATTCGCTGATTTATTTGGTCGAACCGGACGACCTGGCTCGTGTCGGATCCGTCCGCCAAGGCGTATTGGAAATGTCGAACGTGGACATGCCGCAGGAAATGACCGAATTGATTCAAGTGCAGCGGGCGTTCCAATTAAACGCACGGTCGGTGCAGACGGTCGATGCGATGATGGGCATGGCCAACAACTTGCGGGCTTAGGGCTGAGATCATCGATTGGAAAAGACATTTCGAACGGGATGAGGATGGAAGATTGACAAAATCCATCCTCTTTTTGCTGCCTCAGTATCCGTGAATATTCAGACAGGTTATAATGAGGAGTACGAAAGGGAAGGAGGGGGGCTTGTTGGCACGGACTGCATATCAAGGAATCATGATGGTGGGGTTGCTGACGATGGCAGCAGGCTGTTCGTCTGTTCAGACCACCGCACCTGCAGTGACCACCGCACCTGCAGTGACCACCGCACCTGCATCACCCGCTGCTTCTTCCGCACCCGCCACGGAAGATCGCAATCTGGGCAGCAAGGTTCTACAAAAGCCGACTGTTGTGGATCGAACAACTTCGAAACTCCCGATTCTGATGTACCATTCCATCGCCGATGTGCCCGGCAATCCGAACTGTGTGGCGCCTGATCGGCTTAGAGAACAGCTGCAGTATCTGAAAGAAACAGGT
>JAGVBM010000316.1 GCA_020059765.1 Bacillota bacterium | reverse complement strand
ATGGAATATGTTAAAATGGACACAGAAAATTCAATAATCTATCAATTCTAAAATTTTAATGGATTGTGGAGAGGGGGCACCGCTATGACGGAACAGGTGAAAGAGCAGGAATTGATTCCGGTGATGACAGAGAAACACAATCTGCGGGATTATTCCGAAGCATACGCTGATTTTAAATGGGAAGACGTGGAGAAAGAGTTTTCCTGGCATGAGACAGGCAGAGTAAACGCTGCGTATGAAGCAATTGACCGTCATGTTGATGCAGGACGGGGCGACAAGATCGCGCTGCTGTTCAGTGATCCGACGCGCGATGAGTCGTTTACATTCGCTGAAATGAAAAGGCTTTCCGACAAGTTTGGCAGCGCGCTTCGTTCGTTGGGGATCGGGAAGGGCGATCGCGTGTTTATTTTTATGCCGCGCAGTCCCGAATTGTATGCGGCCTTCCTGGGGGCCGTAAAAATCGGTGCGATTGTCGGGCCTTTGTTTGAAGCGTTTATGGAAGCGGCCGTCAAAGACCGCCTGCAGGATTCGGAAGCTGTGGCCATTGTGACGACCCCAAAACTGAAAGAGCGGATTCCTGTCGCAGAACTGCCCGCGCTGCAGCATGTCATTCTCGTTGGAGCGGAAGGCGACTTGGGCGAACGGGAGCGCAGCTTTGAACATTTGATGTCCGAGGCTTCCGACCGTTTGGACATCGAATGGGTCGACCGGGAAGACGGGCTGCAATTGCATTATACATCCGGCTCTACCGGAAAACCGAAAGGCGTGCTGCATGTCCATAATGCGATGATTCAGCACCTGCAGACCGGAAAATGGGTACTCGACCTGCTGCCCGACGATACGTACTGGTGCACGGCCGATCCCGGCTGGGTGACCGGAACAGCCTACGGCATGTGGGCGCCCTGGTTGAACGGTGTGACGTCCGTTGTGCGCGGCGGCCGCTTTTCTCCCGCCGATTGGTATCAAACGATTCAAAAATACAAGGTCAGCGTATGGTATTCGGCACCCACCGCGTTCCGCATGTTGATGGGTGCGGGCGACGATCTGGTGAAACAATCCGACCTGTCTTCCCTGCGGCATGTTCTGTCCGTTGGAGAACCACTCAATCCGGAAGTCGTCCGTTGGGGATTGAAAGTCTACAACAAACGAATCCATGACAACTGGTGGATGACCGAAACGGGGGGACAATTGATCAGCAATTATCCGTGCATGCCGATCAAACCCGGTTCTATGGGCAAACCGTTCCCGGGAATCTACGCGGCTATTGTCGATGATGAAGGAAACGAGCTCCCGCCGTACACGATGGGGAATCTTGCGATTCGCACCGCGTGGCCGTCGATGATGCGTCAAATCTGGAAGAACCCGGGGAAATACGATGAGTATTTCCGGTTGAAGCCCTGGTATATTTCCGGCGATTCCGCTTACAAGGACGAAGACGGATATTTCTGGTTCCAAGGCCGTGTGGACGATGTGATCAACACATCCGGCGAACGTGTGGGACCCTTCGAAGTGGAAAGCAAGCTGGTTGAACATCCCGCAGTCGCCGAAGCAGGGGTGATCGGCAAGCCGGATCCGCTGCGAGGCGAGATTATCAAAGCGTTCATTGCCTTGCGGGAAGGGTATCAACCGTCAGACGAACTGATCAAAGAGATTCAGGAGTTCGTGAAAAAAGGCTTGGCTGCCCATGCGGCGCCGAGAGAAATCGAATTCCGCGACAAGCTGCCGAAGACCCGCTCCGGAAAAATCATGCGCCGTGTGTTGAAAGCGTGGGAACTGGGACTGCCGACAGGCGACTTGTCGACGATGGAAGACTGATGGCAATGATCAGAAGGGCGTAAACGAATCTTGCAGCAAATGGCGTGAGACTCTGCGGGCAACCACAGGGTCTTTTCGTCATTATTCTTGGAGAAAGGGGCTATTCAAAGCCCCTTCGCAAGAACCGCTATGAACCGGGCAAATCGGCATCTGTCGGCACCTTGAAATCGTTGGTCATCGGGTTTTCATCTTGAAACCGGCTCACTACATGCTGCCCCGCTTTCCATTCGGAGGATTTTCCGATCGGTTGATCGAGAAAAACGGAAGATCCATAAGCCCCTTCCGGGAATTCTTCCGGCAAAATGTCTTTCTGCCACGCCTGAACAATCTCCAATTCTTGATTTCCCTGCATCCGTTTGGCTGTCTTTGAACGTTTGTCGCGATAAAACCCCATGTTGACATCCCCCTTAAAGGCAAATCGAAACTTTTCATAGTATTTCCATCCGAATCGGGAAACATGCTGGATGAAAAGTCTGATTGGCGTTTGAAACCTCCCTTCATTTGGAAATACTGATGGATTGAAACAGTCAGCAGGGGGGATATTATTGCCGACAGTGACGGAACCATCCGTGCAGCGCTTAAGCTTGGATCTGGACACGAATGTGGGCTATCTGAATCAAGCCCTCGGCGTCAAAGAAAGTTTCGACATGATTTGCCGCCGTCTGCATTATGCGGGAAAAGATTTCGCCCTTTATTTTGTTGACGGGTTTGTCAAGGACGACATTATGAACCGTGTAATGGAACGGCTCGGCCAGCTTCCGCAAGGTGCATTGTCGGTGCAAAAGATTCAGCGCTTGCTGCAAACCCACATCGCCTATCTGGAAGTGGAAACCGTGTCGGAAGTGGACCGCGTCATCGACGCGGTGTTATCCGGTCCGTTGGTCTTGATTGTGAACGGATCGACGGAAGCCATCGTCATCGATGCCCGAACGTATCCGGCCAGAGGTCCGGAAGAACCGGATACGGAACGGGTGGTGCGCGGGGCCAGAGACGGTTTTACCGAAACCTTTGTATTCAATACCGCACTAACCCGCCGACGGATTCGCGATCCCAAGCTGCGATTCGAGTATTTGCGTGTGGGTGCCCGATCCAAAACCGACATTTGTCTGGGGTACATCAAAGACATTGCCAATCCGGATCTGGTGGACACGCTGCGAAACGAGCTGAAAAAAATTGAAATTGACGGCTTGCCGATGGCGGAAAAAACAGTCGAAGAACTGGTGTTCAAGAACAACTGGAATCCCTACCCGATGATCCGCTACACGGAACGTCCGGACGTGGCGGCCGTCCATTTGTTGGAGGGGCATGTGCTGATCTATGTGGATACGTCGCCGTCGGTCATGATCACGCCCACGACATTTTTTCATCACTTGCAGCATGCGGAGGAATACAGGCAAAAGCCGATTGTCGGCGCGTACCTCCGATTTGTCCGGTATGTCGCCATTCTGGCTTCCCTCTTGGTGCCTCCCTTATGGTTGGGATTGCTCAAGAATCCGGAGTGGGTGCCCGCCGCTTTGCAGTTTGTGATTCCGAAAGAGTTGGGCGGGATTCCGGTGTTTTGGCAATTGGCCATCGCTGAACTGGGAATTGACGTATTGCGAATGGCAGCGATTCATACACCATCGCCGTTGGCGACCGCCATGGGATTGGTGGCGGCCATCATTCTCGGCGAGATCGCCGTCAGCGCAGGCTTCTTTATCAAAGAAGTCGTACTGTACATTGCGATTGCGGCTGTCGGAAATTACGCCACGCCGAGTTACGAATTCGCATTGGCCAACCGGTTGAGCCGCTGGTTTTTGCTTATTATTACCGCCTTGTTTGGGATTTGGGGATTCGGATTCGGGGTATTGGTTTGGATGGTCTTCCTGGCACGTACACGGTCCCTGGCCACGCCCTATTTGTGGCCGCTGTTTCCCTTTCACGGTCGGGCACTCCTGCACGCTTTGTGGCGGGTGCCCGTATTGGCAGACGAAAAGCGTCCTTCCTTGCTGCGGACGCTCGACAAATCAAAGAGGTGATGAAAATGGAACAAGCCTATTTTTGTCCCAATTGCCGGGGAAATCGAACTCGGTTTGGAGTTATTTCACAGACGATTCATGAAGTGCAGAAAGATCCGGTCAACGGAGAGGTCCTTGCCCTCACGGAAGAACAGCCGTTTGTCGGCATGTCAGGCGCGGCGGTGCGGGACGTGAAATGTTTATCTTGCGGATTTGTCGGACAGGAAACCATGTTTATCAACCATGCGGCTCGTTATCCCCGCACCTGAAGCGCATGGAATGCGGGCGCAGAGGAGCAAACACGATGAGGGGGACAGAAGATGTCACTAGGTGAGAAAGTGTTGGCGCAGTACGAAACCTATATCAATCCCGGGCTTGCCAGGCTGCTGCGGTTTATGGGACTGTCAGCGGTTGAACGGGAAGCGGCAGGTACGATTGTCACCGATTCCGAAGGCAAGCGGATGATCGATTGTGTGGGCGGATACGGAACGTTTGCATTCGGGCATAAACATCCGCAGATTGTTCAGGCGGTTGCCGAACAGCTGCAGCGAATGCCGCTCTCCAGCAAGGTGATGCTGTCCCAGCCAATGGCTGATTTGGCAGAAAAATTGGCCCGCATCACCCCCGGCGACTTGACCTATACATTCGTTTGCAATTCAGGCACTGAAGCGGTGGAAGGGGCCATCAAACTGGCCCGCATCGCAACGGGAAAAACAAAAATCATTTCGATGATCCATTCCTTCCACGGCAAAACGCTGGGTTCACTGTCCGCGTCGGGAAAAGATTTGTACAGGGAACCTTTTGCGCCGCTGCTGGACGGATTCGTGCATGTTCCCTTTGGAGATGCAGAAAGGTTGGAGACGGTGATGGACGATCAGACTGCGGCTGTGCTGGTGGAGCCGATTCAGGGGGAAGCGGGTGTGATTCTGCCGCCCGTCGGATACTTGCGGCGCGTGCGGGAACTGTGCGACCGGCACGGCGCCCTGCTGATTGCCGATGAAGTGCAGACCGGCATGGGACGAACCGGGCGGATTTTTGCCTGTGAAGAAGAGCAGGTAGTGCCTGATATTCTTTGTTTGGCGAAAGCGCTGGGGGGCGGCGTCATGCCGATCGGCGCGTTTATTGCCCGACCGTCCTTGTATGAGCCGTATATCCATGCGCCGCTGTTACATACTTCCACTTTTGGCGGGAATCCTTTAGCTTGTGCGGCAGCCAATGCGGCCATCGATCTGCTGCTGGAAGAACGCCTGTATGAACAGGCCAAGCAAAAAGGGGATTATCTGATCGCCAAGCTGCGTCTGCTGGCTGACCGTTATCCGGGAACCGTGCAGGAAATCCGGGGCCGGGGATTGCTGATCGGCATCGAATTTGTCAACGAAGAAATCGGCGGTCTCGTCATGTCCGAACTGATTCAAAACGGGGTACTGACCGCTTTTGCACTGAACAATCTGCGCGTAACCCGAATGGAACCGCCGCTGACCATCAGCAAACAGGAAATCGACCAAGTGGCAGAAGCATTTGCCAATGCGTTGGCTGCCAGTCTGCCGCTTACGCAAATATCGTGATGTTCGGCTGACAGCAAAGGAAGTTTTGAAATCGTTCGCAAAAGGGGTGGCAGCATGCCGTTGGTGGAAGTGAAAGAAACGATTCGCGGGCAGGCAAGTGAAGTCTACGGATTGATCAAGGATATGGCATCGTACCCGCAGTTTATGGAGTCCCTGAAAGAAGTTCGGGTGTTGGAACAAGGAGACAATTGGACCATTACCGCGTGGGACAGCACGTTGAACGGAATGTCGTTCAAATGGAAAGAGCGGGACGAATTTGACGATGCCGCTTGCCGGATTCGATACGCACAGACGGAGGGAGATCTCAAAAAATTTGAAGGGGAATGGATTGTCGAACAAGCCGGGGATCAGACGCATATCATACTGACAGTCGATTTTGAGTTTGGGGTGCCGATGCTTTCAACTCTCCTGAATCCGGTGGCCAAAGTCAAGCTCCGGCAAAACGGAGAAGCGATGCTGCAAGCGATCAAACAGCGTTTTGAGAACAACCGTCAAAACAACTGACACGGGAGATGACCCTATGGATACGTTTGGTTTTCTCATACATCCGGAAGACACCAGTGATGTGGAAAAGAAATTTCCCGCCTTGAAAAATTGGCCCCCTGCCGTTCTTGAGCAAATGATGCGCCACAGCCCGGCACTCCTGGTGGATCATTTGCAACGCATTCAATCGCCGCACAACGAAGTCGAGGGTTGGTTTGTCGCGACGACCTTAACCGCAAAACAGATGCTGAATCTGCCGCTGCCAACCGTTTTGCAGAAGATTATTCGGGCAGGGAAAAAAGCGGAGCGGGCCGGTGCCAAAATTTTGGGTCTGGGAGCCTTTACGTCTGTGATTGGCGATGCAGGCATCACGATTGCCAAACATTTGAACATTCCGGTAACCACTGGCAACAGTTATACGGTGTCGACCGCAATTGAAGCGACCAAACAAGCGGCCATCCTGATGGGAATCGATCCGCGGCAAGCCCATGTGGTTGTGGTAGGGGCTACAGGCGCCATCGGAGCCATCTGCGCCAGATTATTGGCTCCGGAGGCAGGCAAATTGACATTGGTTGCCCGGGATGAACACAAGTTGGAAATGATAGCGGGTTTGATTATGAGCGAATCGGGAAAACTGGCGGACATCTCTACCAATCCGCGACAAGCCGTTCGCCAGGCGCAGATTGTGGTGACCGTTACGGGAAGCGCCGACACCGTTCTCTATCCGGAGGATTTGCGGACGGGTGCCGTGGTTTGCGATGTGGCACGTCCGCGGGATGTGGCGCGGCAAGTGGCGGAAACGAGATCGGATGTGCTGGTTATCGAAGGCGGATTGGTGGAAGTCCCGGGCGAGTATGAAAGCCGCTTCCGTTTCGGACTGCCAAAGGGCATTGTTTTCGCCTGCATGGCCGAAACGATGATGCTTGCCCTGGAACAGAAATATGAATCTTTTACGCTGGGCCGTCATATCCGGGTGGAACAGGTGCGGGAAATCGAAGGATTGGCGCAGAAACACGGGTTCAAAGTGGCCGGATTCCGTTCCTTCGGCAAACAGCTGACACCGGAGATGATTCGTGCTATTCGGGACATGGGACCGGCACAAGGAAAAACGGCGGCGGCAGCCGTCAATCTCGGCAGCGCAGGAGGGGCTGCCGGGGATTTTTTATATTGACAATTGCGCGTCAATTCGGTACGCTAGCGGTAAAGAAGAATCGAATAAGACTGAATCACTCTTATCCAGAGTTCGGCTGAGGGACTGGCCCGATGAAGCCGCGGCAACCGACTTGTCCATTCAAAAGCTTCATCCCGGTCAAGGTTCATGCACCTGTAAGCATCCGATACCGGCTGGGGGAGGCCTTGCAAATGACAAGCACGGTGCCAATTCCGACGAAGGCTGCGCCTTCGAAAGATGAGAGAGGGTTGGCGAATCCGATAAGCAAACCTCTTTCTTACATGGGAAAGAGGTTTTTTGTACTTGTTTGGATTTATAAGTTTTCAAGGTCACAAGTATAAGGGCAACTAAGGCTCGCCTGCGCCTAAAGGCTTGGCGGAGCCAAGTTTTCTTTAATTGCCAGGCCTTGGGGTAAACGGTTCACAGTCGAGGAGGAATGGAAGTTGTACCAAATTCACGGATTGAGGGAAAAGCTGAGTCTAGGAAAGAGTGTCATAACCGTTGAACTGGAACCGCCAAAAGGGGCCGATCCGCTGCCGACCATGGTCAAAGCCAAGCATTTGCGCGGCTATGTGGATGCGGTTAATATTGCCGATTCGCCCATGGCCACCCTGCGCATGAGCCCGATTGCATTGGCCCATATTGTCCAACAGGATCTGGGGCTTGAAGCGATTTTTCATCTGACGTGCCGCGACCGCAATATTCTCGGATTGCAGTCGGAACTGTTGGGAGCGGCTGCGCTGGGGGTCCGCAACATTCTGACACTGACGGGGGATCCGCCCACTCGCGGCGACCATCCCGAAGCACAAGGCGTTTTTGAAGTCGATACGATCGGGTTGATCAAGATCGCCAAACGGTTAAACGAAGGACAGGATATGGCGGGGAACAGTCTGAATGCGCCGACGAATTTTCTGATTGGCGGCGCCGCCAATCCGGGGGCGGAAGATTTGGATGTGGAATTCGCAAAGCTGCGTGCCAAAGTGGAAGCGGGCGTCAGCTTTGTGCAGACGCAACCGGTGTTTGACTTGGAAACCGCGCTGCGTTATCAGGAACGGCTTGCGAAAGAGCGGCTGCCGGTCCATGTTCTGTTCGGTTTGTTGCCGCTGCGAAGCGGAAAACAAGCAAGATTTCTGAACGAGAAGGTCCCGGGAATCCAGATTAGCCAAGACATTGTGGAGCGGGTCGAGAAAGGCGGCCGCGAAGCAGGGGTGGAAATTGCACAAGAATTGTACCAGCAGCTGAAACCCCATGTCGCCGGTGTCCATCTGTATCCCCTCGGCAATCTGCAAACCGTGTATGACGTGTTGATGATCCAGGTGGAACAATCGGCGGTCTAGAATATACAAGCAGAATGTTTGCAGGATGCATCAGATTCATCGAATACAGGATCAGTGTTGGGAGATACTGATCATGAACTGATGGGGGTGTCATCCTGCACATGGACTCGAAAAAATGGAAGAGGAATACTTCGTTAAGTTTTCTGTTGATCATTGTCGGTCTGGCTCTGCCTGTTCTGTCCGTTACATTGGCATCCAGGTATTGGAGAGATTTGGCAGGACCCACAAAAGAAGGTGCGTTTACAAAGCCGAAAATTCCGAGCCTGGACGAGGTTCCTGCGGGGCCAAACGGGGAAGCGATCAGACTCGGGCACAAGTTGATCCATGAAACCAATACGTCACTGCCAAAATATGTGGGCAATCAGTTGTCATGTTCCAGTTGTCACGGGGATGCCGGCAGAGACAATACGTCCAGTCTCGTGGGAGTAACGGCGGTCTATCCGCAATACAATACAAGAGCAGGAAAAGTCGTGACGATTGAAGACCGGATCAACGGTTGTTTCCAGCGCAGCATGAACGGCAAACCGGTGCCGTATAACAGTGATGACATGCGGGCCATGGTCGCCTATCTGTCCTATATTTCAGAAGGTGTGCCAACGCGAATCAAAGAACGGCCCTGGCTGGAGAAAAACTATATCAAAAATCCGCCGACACCGAATCCGGCAAACGGCGAAAAGTTGTTTCAACAATCATGTGCCGCCTGCCACGGAGCGGACGGTTCCGGAACTGGAGCCACCACGGGTCCCGCCTTGTGGGGGAATAATTCCTTTAATATCGGTGCAGGCATGGGCCGATTGGGGACTGCCACCGATTATATCAAACGAAACATGCCCTTGGGCGAAATGGGCGGCAAAAAACAAGGGACTCTGACGGAACAGGAAGCGGCAGATTTGGCTGGCTACATTTTATCCAAAAACCGGCCCGATTTTCCCGGGAAAGAAAATGACTGGCCGAAGGGCGACGCACCGCCTGACGTTCCCTACGAGACAAAAGCGAAAAAATCGGATCAGCCCAAGGCTGCTGGCCTCGACGAAATGTGGCAGGGAGCAGAAGGGGAAACGGTCAAGTAGAAACGGCCCAGGCAAAGCAAGAACGGGTCAAGCCAGCCAGCGAAACCGGACGGGGATGTGCCGCAAGCAGGGAAAGCTGCTTACGGCACAGTTTTTTTAT
>JAGVBM010000160.1 GCA_020059765.1 Bacillota bacterium | reverse complement strand
GTAGATCCAGATCGCCAAACGGGCAACCCTAAGCGATGCCGCTTGACTGAACAACAGCCAAAGCGGAAGCACCGTCAATCCTCCCGCCGCTGCTGACAACACGGTCAAAGCATAGTAGGGATCATGCAGCCAAGCGTAGAACAAATGAGCTGTTAAAATATAGATCGGATACCCCGGAAAATGCGGCTGCATGCGGGACAAATCATACTGCTGCAGCGCGAGGGCGAAGTCCACATCATCCCAGCCGGTCGGATAGGGAGCCATGAACCATATCCGCAAGAACGTCGCCGCAATCGCGATTGAAAGCCCTTGCTTCACTTGCGCATCTTCTTGCGGGAGTACACCACAACACCCGCAATCACGAATATGATCACCGCAATCGGAAGCCAATTTTTCAGTTCCAAGAAATTGGCGCCTGCTTGTTTGTCCCGGTTCTGTTCATTTCCAGGTCCGGCCCCTTCCGTGAAATGGCCGATCTCCAAACTTTTCAGAGCGAATTGTTCCTGCAGTGTTTTTAAAATTTGCTCCTTGCCGGTCTTGAACGCCTGCGGGTTCGGTTCTTTGACGCCCACCCCGAACAATCCGGGATTGCCCAATGACTGAAGCGCTGCCTCAAACTGTTTGCGCAGCGAATCGTCCAGCGCCGGATCCTTTTGTTTGACCACCGGTGAGAGAGCGTCGTAAGAAGCGAGCGACTTGGCAAGCAGCGTCTTGTTTTGCTTGTAGTTCTGGAAATCCTTTTCGATATTGTCCATGCGGCGCGCGATATTGAGCACCAAGATCTTCTGCATGTCGCGGAGTACCGCCTCTTTGTTGTTTGCTTTCAGGCTCGTCATGACCGAGGCGGAAGGTTCCTGCCCCATATGCATGTCAAGTTCCTCTTTGACCGGCTCAAATTGAGCTTGCGCCCCTGCAAAATCAGGCGGATTTTCGTTCAGCTTCGCGACCATTTTTTTGTAGGCTTCCGCAACCGCTTCTTGATTGGGATCCCCGTACGAATAGGCTTGCGCCGAAGACGGGAATACCGAAACCAACAGTAGAAACGCCGTTGCTGCCGAGAGGATTGTTTTCCAAACGTTCATCTTAATTAACACCGCCAACTCCCCCAACACGACTGCTGATCGTCCAAATGGGCATCCGGTTTTGCCCGGATACCCTGCCCTTACTATTTTCCTGCTTTGGCGAGTTTATCCAACGAAGGTTCAATTTCCTTGTACAAGGATTCGGCTTTCGCCTTGTCGTTCGCCTTGACTGCGGCCAAAAGAGAACCTGCCTTCTCCAACAATGTTTTCGTTTGTGCTTCACCCAGCAGTTGCTTCGCATCCCCTTCGATCACCTGGATAAACAGCGCGCCTTCCATGGCCGTGATGGCGCCTTTGTCTTTGCCGAGGTTCTCGAAGGATTCTGCATACTCATGTTTGGCCACAGCTGCGAATGCACGGACAAACGCCTTGTTGATGTCGTCGCCTTTCATGTCTTTCGTATCGGTTTTCAGATCAAACTTGTTCTGAATCAATTCGGCGTCTTCTTTCGCGTAACGCACGATGTATCCGTAAAGAGATTGATTGAACGCCCATCCTTCCGCCTGCTCGACTTTCGGATCCTTGCCTTCTTTCACCGCTTTTTCGATCTTGTAGGCATACCCGTTCGCACCGCCCACGGCCAGATAAAAGTTCTTCATCAGCGTTTTGTCCGCCACTTGTTTCGCCAGGGCGAAGTCGAGTTGCCGGCCTTTGTCAACAGCCTCGCTCATATCGTTGAAAGCGCCGTCAATCGTGCCAGCCAGTTGCAATTGATAGGCGTTGTCCCGTTTCTGAACGCTGGATTTGAGAATGCCGTAATAAGCCTTTGCTTCCTCCAGTTCGGCTTTCGCTTTCACCTTGTCGGCAAAATTCTCGTCGACTTCATTAAAGTCATGACGCATCGTCAGGAAAAAAACTTTTTGCCCCAATTTGTCAACAATCTGCTGCACGACATCCGGTTTCATTGCGCCCTCTTTGCCTGCTTGCAGCGCGCTTGAAATTTGCTGATCCAACTGCTCGCTATATTCGCTGTCCCGAGCCTGCACCAGTTTTTTGAACTGTTCATGGTACAGTTTCAGCACTTTATCGTAATCGACTTTGCCGCCGTCTTTGCCTTTGGCAAGCTCGTCAACCATTTCTTTATACGCTTTCACTTGATCAGACGGCTGCGTCTGTTGATCTTTCCCCGCTTCCTGTTTCGGCTGGTTCGCCGGTTGCTGCCCTTCCGGCTTCGAACCGCACGCGGTAAGCAGCAGCGAAGACGCAAGGACGGCAATCGCCAACTTTTTGTAAGACATCTGTGTACCCCCTATTGCCTGTTTAGAATGGCTCTAATTTAATTGATAATGATTCTCACTAGCAATTAAAGAATACAATGAACCGAACACCCTGTAAAGAGGTTTCTTGAGAATCAAATGTCTTTTTTGCAAAAAAAAAGAATCCGTTCTCCGCAACGGAAGTCTAGGATCGCGACTTGCGCCGCTTCCGGGAACCATTGGGGAACGGTTAGTGCGTCTGGCAACAACTGAACGGTTCGGATCGACTGTCACCGGGGCAGGATATATACCGCCACCATCACAAAATGCACGATGCTGCCTGCCGAGACGAACAAGTGAAATATTTCATGAAACCCAAACTTATTGGGAAAGAAATTCAACCTTTTGGTCGCATAAATGATCGCTCCGATGGTATAGGCAACTCCTCCCGCCACCATCAGCACCAGCGCACCGACAGGCAAACTGCCGGCCAATTTTACAAACGGAACCACCGCGATCCAGCCCAGTGTGACATAAAACGCCGTCGATACATACCTGGGCAGGTGAATCCACCAGACTTTCATCATCATGCCGATCACGGCCAGCGTCCAGACAGAGACCAGCATCGACCATTTCCAAACCCCGTCCAGCCCGTAATAGAAAACCGGTGTGTATGAACCGGCAATCAGGAAATAGATCGAGATATGGTCGATCTTCTTCAGAATCAGTTCGACACGCGGCGCTGCTTTGACCCAGTGGTACAGCGAGCTGGCTCCGTACAGCACAATCAGGCTGGAGCCGTAAATCGTCATCGTGATCAATTTGGACACATTGTCTTTGCTGAACAGGATCAAAAACACCAGTCCCATGATGGCCGCAAGAAACGTGACAAAATGGGTCCACGTATTGACCGGTTCTTTCATTCGGAAAAAGTTCGGCATGGCTTGACTCCTCTCCGCTTCGCAACTGAACGTTTTTTCTTATTATACTATTATCGTGTCATACGATCGGAAGTTCAGGAAGACTTGATTAAAAAATAAACGCCGGCCATGATCACCAAGAGGCTGCCGATCTTTTGCGGGGTAATCGGATACCTGTCCGCTCCGAGCATCCCGAAATGGTCAATCAAGGCGGAACCGATGACTTGTCCCAATACGACCAATACGAAAACCGGCAGTGTGCCGATCGCCCCGATTGACGTGGAAATGCTGAACATGATAAACACGCCCAGAATCCCCGCCGCCAGCATCCACGGAGATGTAAGAGACGAAAACGCTCCCCAGCCCCCGCGCAGCAAAATCATGCCGCCAACCAACGCTTGCGCCAACGAAACACCTACGATCATTGCGTACTGACCGGCTGATTTTCCGACTTGCGCATTGATCGCGGATTGACTCGATATAAAAATTCCTGCCGCAAACGCCAATACCAAGCTCACCACATACCCGTTCATTGCTTCGCCACTCCAGATGTCAAATTTGTCAGTCGTTCTTTCCCAATATTGTCCCACGGGATGAGCGGAGTCAAGACATTCTTTGCGTCTGGAGTCAGCGGCCGATCGTCGCCAGGGCCGCCCCTGTCGCTGCGGCCAGATCCAACCCTTTCAGGAAGATTTGCAACCCCCGGCGGCCAGCGCTGATACTTACGGGATCCAATCGTTCCACCGACGCATCGATATACAGCGGATACGGTTTCTTCACTCCTAACGGAGCGACTCCGCCGCGGATATAGCCGGTGAGAGTCTGGATCTCCTTGAGCGGAACCATTTCCACCTTTTTGTTCCCGCTTACGGCTGCCAACGTTTTCAGATCAACCTCTTGATGACCGGGGATGCAGGCCATCAGGACGCCTGTTTTGTCGCCCCGCAGGACCAGCGTTTTAAAAACCTGCTCCGGCGGAATCCCCACCTTCCCCGCTACCGTTACCGCATCCAGCGTCTCCTCGTTCCATTCGTATTCGTGCAGAGTATATGGAATTTTCTTCGTATCCAGAATCCGACTGGCAATCGTTTTTGCAGACATCTGTTTCACCTCTTCTAATGCGATCTCCTTATTATAGGCAGAGGTATGCCTTAAAGGGAACACTCCGGATTTTGCTCCGTGATGTCTCCCCTTTTCCGCTCATACCCGCCGGTATTCATCAGGACGATGCGCCAACCGTCCGGGTCCTCAATCGTGATCCCCTTTTCCTGCCAATAGGGGTTCTCCGGCGCAACCGGCGGATACCCCATCTGCTGCAGGCGATCGGCAACGCGATCGATCGCTTCTCGGTCCGGTATATAAAACACCAACAGATTATCTTTTGTCGGAGCGGGACAAGGACTTCCGTCAACATGTCGCGTAAATTCCAGATGGTAATCGAATCCGGGCAATCCCAGCATCACCCCGTCATAACCGGCATGCCCGGTAAAACCGTCAATTTGCTGCAAACCCAATCCTTCTTGATAAAATCGTACCACTTC
>JAGVBM010000253.1 GCA_020059765.1 Bacillota bacterium | reverse complement strand
GTGCTGCCCTTTCGCCCGTTGAAAGTCGGGATTGTGACCACCGGCAGCGAAGTGGCCAGCGGACGCATCGCCGACCAGTTCGGACCCAAACTGCGCTCGAAGCTGGAGCCTTTTGGCGCGGTCGTGCTCGGACAAACCATCGTAGGCGATCAAAAGGGAGATATCCAGGCTGGGATCGAAGCTTTTATCGGACAAGGAGCCGAATTGGTGCTATGCACCGGCGGTATGTCGGTCGATCCGGATGACCGCACGCCGGGCGCGATTCAGGAACTGGCTACCGAAGTGGTGACCTACGGCATGCCGATCCTGCCGGGGTCGATGATGATGCTCGCTTATGTGAGCGGGGTGTCGGTGTTCGGGCTGCCGGGCGCTGTTATTTATGATGAGATTACAGCATTTGATTTGCTGCTGCCGCGAATTCTGGCGGGAGACAAAGTGTACAGCCGCGAGATTGCCGAAATGGGTCACGGAGGATTGTTGAAATGATGCGAGTCGGTCTGTCGGTGGAAGAAGCGATACAGGAAATATTGCAACGGGTGAAGCCGGTTTCGACGATTGAGATTCCGTTAAAGGATGCGTTTCGTTATGTCTTGGCGGAAGATGTGCGCGTGCAGACTCCGGTTCCGCCATTTGACCGTTCCATGATGGATGGGTTCGCGATTCGTTCGGCCGATGTGCGGGAGGCGAGCCCGGAACAGCCGATAAGGCTGAAAGTGGTCGGGCATATCGGAGCCGGGCAGGTCTGGGAACATGAACTGCAGGCGGGGCAAGCTGTGCGGATTATGACTGGAGCTCCCGTACCGAAAGGGGCCGACGCGATTGCGCGATTTGAAGTGACAGACGAGCAGGAACGGCCGCACGGGGAAGAAGTGGGTGTCCTCTTGCCGATTCGCCCGGGCGAATCGATTTCCGTGACAGGCGAAGACATGCAGGTGGGGACGATCATTTTGCAGCAAGGGACGCTGATCGGCTCGCCGGAAATGGCTTTGTTGGCGACAGTCGGAGTTGCGACGGTGCGTGTATACCGCAAGCCGATCATCGGCGTGCTGTCCAGCGGCCGGGAATTGGTCGGCGTCGGACAACCCTTGGCCTATGGAAAGATCTATAACAGCAACACCTATATGGTGTCCGGACTGATCTCCGCTTGGGG
Source organism: Bacillota bacterium (assembly GCA_020059765.1). Taxonomy (GTDB): domain Bacteria; phylum Bacillota; class Bacilli; order Tumebacillales; family Effusibacillaceae; genus Effusibacillus. The sequence continues at coordinate 5,507 of JAGVBM010000253.1, read as the reverse complement.
AGGGGTGCCGTATCTGTTTGAGCAAGTCGACGACGAGGTGGACGATGTGATGGAAGCTATACGGACCGCTATGCCGACCGTTGACGCATTGGTTACTACCGGCGGTGTGTCGGCGGGAGATTTTGATGTGATGCGAACGGCTTACCATTTGGCCGGGGGACAGGTGAATTTCTGGAAAGTCAACCTGCGCCCGGGAACCCCTTTTACATTTGCAATGGTGCAGGAAAAACCGGTATTCGGATTGTCGGGCAATCCGGCTGCCGGTTACGTGAATGCCATGCTGTTTTTGCAGACGGGCATTCGAGCACTGGCCGGCTGCAAGAAACCTCAGATTCCCGCCTACCGGATCCGGTTGGGTGATGACTTGAATCTGAAGATCATCGGCATGGATCGATTGCTGCGCGCGAACATTGTGATCGAGGAGGGTCGGGTGATTGCCTATCCTCTGCCTTTCGGACAAAGTGCGGGGGTGATGTCCACCTTGTCCGGCATCCAAGGTTTCATCCGGGTTCCGGGCAAAACGGAATTGCGCAAAGGGGATCTGATCGACGCCTATTTGTTAGAGATGCCGATTCCTGGGGAACAGGGAGACGTCTCCGGCGAAATAGAGGAACTCCCCGGTGCCCTGAAAGGCAAACTGGAAGGAGACGGGCAATGAATCGAAGAGTCCAGTCTCCCGTATCGGTATTTGCGGTTGTCGGATACAAAAAAACCGGCAAAACCACATTGGTCTGCAAGCTGGTGTCCGAATTCAAACAGCGCGGGTTGCGGGTGGGCACGGTCAAACATGATGTCCATCAATTTCAGATGGACTACCCGGGAACCGACACTTACAAACACCGTGAAGCGGGGGCGGACGCAGTGGCGATCGCCAGCGGCAGCCGATGGGTTTTGCAGGCATGGCCGGAAGAGCCGGTTCCGCTGGCCGATCTGTTGGCGGCCATGCGAGATGTGGATGTGATTATTGTAGAAGGGTACAAACAGGAGCACCTGCCAAAGATCGTGATTGCGGACGTGCAGGGAGCGATTTTTACACAGGAAGCCTTGACCAACGTGGCGGCTGTCGTCGTAAACGGAGAGACAGCATCCCTTGCCCCTTCCGGTGTCGATGTGTATGATAAAAATGATGTGGCGGCCATTGCCGATCACATGCTGCAGATCTTGAACCGAAAGTAGGGAGTGTATGGATCAAGAGCAAAATTTGGTGGAACATCTGTCTGATTTACGCAAACGTCTGATCATTACGCTGGCCGCGTTCGTGCTGTTTTTGTTTGCCGCTTTTGCGTTTGTCGGTCCGATTTTTGGGTTTTTCAAGCAAACGATTCCGGAAGGAATCAAGATGGTTGCCTTGGGACCGTCCGAAGTTTTGAAAGTATATATGATGCTGGCGGGAATTGTGGCGATCGGCTTGACGATCCCCGTCGCGCTGCAACAGGCGTGGCTGTTTGTGGCTCCCGGTTTGACGGAAACGGAGAGACGGGTGTCCGGTTTTTTCGTTCCTTTAATTTCTCTCGTGTTTTATTCGGGGTTGGCCTTCGGTTATTTCTTTATCTTTCCGACGGTCTACAATTTTTTTATGACCCTCGGCATGGAACAGTTTGAAATGATGCAGACGGCAGGGACTTATTTTACCTTCATGGCGAATATTGTGCTGCCTTTCGGGTTCATTTTTGAGTTGCCGATTGTTGTGCTGTTTTTGACCCGTCTCGGCATTCTGACCCCGCAATTCCTGACGAAAAATCGGAAATACGCTTATTTCTTGCTGGTCGTGCTCGGCGTCATTTTATCGCCGCCGGAGCCGATTTCCGATATAATCACGACTTTGCCGATGATTCTCCTGTACGAAATTGGCGTGACCTTATCGCGCATCGCTTACCGCCAACGGATGAAAAAACTGAAGGAAAGCGGACTTGCCTAAGGAGAGAACCAGATGACCATTCAAGCCGTGGTGTTTGATTTTGACGGACTGATTTTGGATACGGAAACGCACGAATACAGAGTGCTGGAAGCGATTTTTAAGGAGCATCAGGCAGAATTGCCGCTGGAAGTATGGGGGCAATGTGTCGGCACCCATGCCAGCGCTTTTGATGCCTATGCCTACCTGGAAGAATGCATCGGCCGTCCTGTGGATCGGGAAGTCATTAAACAGCAGAGGATTGCGAATTTCAATCGAAGGATTCAGAACGAGCAGGCGCTGCCGGGGGTGGAAGCCTATCTGCAAGCGGCCAAAGGGCTGGGATTGAAGATAGGTCTTGCTTCCAGTTCCCGGCGGGAATGGGTGATGCGATTCCTGACACAGTTGAATTTGACCGATTACTTTGCATGCATCCGCACGGCGGAAGATGTGGAACGGGTGAAACCGGACCCGACGTTGTACTTGCGTGCTTTGGAATGCTTAGGTGTGGAGCCGCAGCGGGCGATTGCGTTTGAAGACTCGCCAAACGGAACGTTGGCCGCCAAGCGGGCCGGCATGAAATGTGTGATTGTGCCCAACCATGTGACAAGCGCTTTAACATTTGGCGAACATGACCTGCGGCTTGTATCCATGGCCGAAATGGAATTGGAGCGGGTGATTGAGGCGGTTGGCAATAAGCAGCAATCGTCGATCGGGGAATAACCATAGAGGGCATCAAGAAGATCGCAGCGGCGGGAAGACATGGTCCGCTGTTTTTTCTGTCGATCATGCGGGAAAAGCCGTAATCCGGAGGCATACAGGGATAGGAGTATTTTTCCAATCGATCGGGATAGAATAGAATCTGGTTTGTCAGAAAAATTTTCTGGGAGGGAATCCCGATCGTGGAAAGATACGAAAAATTTTTCCGAGAAGGTCTTGCAAAGACAAAATGAAATGCATAATATAAGAATTGTTAGCACTCGGTACGTGTGAGTGCTAACAAGTTTCAACAAAATTCGATTCTATCTATTCTAGGAGGGGTATTCCATGATTAAACCGCTTGGTGATCGAGTGGTAATCAAATCTGTAGAACGTGAAGACAAAACTGCAAGCGGAATTGTTCTTCCTGATACTGCGAAAGAAAAGCCGCAAGAAGGGGAAGTCGTAGCTGTCGGTCCCGGCCGTTTCGAGGACGGAAAGCGTATCGAACTGGATGTGAAAGTCGGCGATCGTGTGATCTACTCCAAGTACGCTGGAACCGAAGTCAAGTTTGACAACGTTGAATATCTTATTTTGCGTGAAAGCGACATTCTTGCCGTAGTCGAACAATAATTGAGTTGACAAAACCTACATATAAGGAGGCTGTTTCTCGTGGCTAAGGAAATCAAATTCAGTGAAGAAGCTCGTCGTTCCATGCTCCGGGGTGTGGATGCCCTGGCGGATGCCGTGAAAGTTACGCTCGGACCGAAAGGCCGCAACGTCGTATTGGAGAAAAAATTCGGTTCGCCGCTGATTACCAATGACGGCGTGACGATCGCCAAAGAAATCGAGTTGGAAGACGCTTTCGAAAACATGGGTGCGCAATTGGTGAAGGAAGTTGCCACCAAAACCAACGACGTGGCAGGCGACGGTACGACCACCGCTACCGTTTTGGCGCAAGCCTTAATTCGCGAAGGGTTGAAAAACGTTACATCCGGGGCTAATCCGATGGTTCTTCGCAAAGGAATCGAAAAGGCCGTTCGTGCTGCAGTAGAAGAAATCAAGTCGATTTCCAAGCAAGTGGAAGGCCGTGAAAATATTGCACAAGTCGCTGCCATTTCCGCAGGTGACGAAGAAATCGGTTCGCTGATTGCCGATGCGATGGAAAAGGTCGGCAAAGATGGAGTAATCACTGTTGAAGAATCCAAAGGATTCGTTACGGAGCTGGAAGTAGTGGAAGGCATGCAGTTTGACCGCGGCTACATCTCTCCGTATATGGTCACGGACTCCGACAAAATGGAAGCTGTGCTTGATGAGCCGTTCATCTTGATTACCGACAGAAAAATCGGCAACATTCAAGAGATCCTTCCGGTTCTTGAGCGCGTGGTACAGGCGGGCCGTCCGCTCCTCATCATTGCGGAAGACGTGGAAGGCGAAGCCTTGGCAACGCTGGTTGTAAACAAGCTGCGCGGAACCTTCACCGCTGTTGCGGTTAAAGCTCCGGGCTTTGGTGATCGCCGCAAAGCGATGCTGCAAGATATTGCGATTCTCACCGGCGGTCAAGTGATCTCCGAAGAAATCGGCCTGGAACTGAAGAGTGCAACGATCGATCAACTCGGCCGCGCACGTCAGATTCGCGTATCCAAAGAGAACACGATTGTTGTTGACGGATATGGCGACAAAGCGGAAATCGACGCTCGCGTCAACCAAATCAAAGTTCAATTGGAAGAAACTACGTCCGAATTCGATCGTGAAAAGCTGCAAGAACGTCTTGCGAAACTCGCCGGCGGTGTAGCTGTTATCAAAGTCGGTGCTGCAACCGAAACCGAATTGAAAGAGAAGAAACTCCGCATTGAAGACGCATTGAACGCTACCCGCGCGGCTGTGGAAGAAGGAATTGTCGCTGGCGGCGGCACCTCGCTGGTCAATGTGATTCGTGCCCTTGACACCATTCAAGTCGAAGGCGATGAAATGACCGGGGTGAACATTGTGCGTCGCGCGCTGGAAGCTCCTGTACGCCAAATCGCAGACAACGCCGGACTGGAAGGCGCTGTGATCGTCGAACGTCTGAAAACGGAAAAAGTCGGCATCGGCTTCAACGCCGCTACCGGCGAATGGGTTGACATGCTGCAAGCAGGTATCGTCGATCCGGCGAAAGTTACCCGTTCCGCACTGCAAAACGCTGCATCCGTGGCGGCTATGTTCCTGACAACGGAAGCGGTCATCGCCGACAAACCGGAAAAAGATAAGGCGGGAATGCCGGGCGGTATGGGCGGCATGGGCGGCATGGACATGATGTAAGAACAACTCCTTCTGGAGTTGTGAAGGGGCCTTCCCAAAATGTTACTACCAAAATAACCCAGAACCAAAATATGGTCAGAATAATACCCCGTACCACGTTAAAGGTGGTATGGGGTAACTGTTTTTAGTGAAACTTTGTCTGTAGATTGGGGGAAAATTTTACCCAAATTGACTGAAGTACATGAGGGTACGCGTTCACCGTGATCACGACATTGGAGTGCCTGAGGCTCAGATTTGACTTTTGGATGGACGACTTGCAGATGCAGTAAGCAGGAATTCATTCCAAGATGTCGAATTTTACCAGTAAGTTTTTGGGGAAGAGGGGGAAATGTCGAAGCCATTAATAGATTACTTCTTGGATTTTCTCCTCTTTTTGAAGAAATAATGAGAATCGCCAAAGTGGAAGAAGAAAAGATTGATCATGTTATGGATTTAGCTTTTCAATATTTGCCAGCAACACTCATCTCTCCATCAATGCCAATACAGGACGCGATAGACCTAGCAGAGTATCTTGTTCCTGAATCCGTGACATCTTTCTCAATCAAAGGTCGAGGCTTAAATTAGTCTTTATTTTTGATCTTTCGGCAGAGAATTTTGCCTGGGATAACACTTG
>JAGVBM010000396.1 GCA_020059765.1 Bacillota bacterium | reverse complement strand
TCGATCTGGAATTGCCCCATTTCTTCGGATTGATCCGCAATACATTCCTTGCGACGAACGGCAATGAACGATTTGCACTGGAGTATGCGGCTGAACATATTACCTTGCCTGCCCTAAAAAAACCGTTTGCCGTCCTGTCGGAAGGATGGACAAACGGCGCCGAACTGCATGCGGAAGCGGAACGGACCAAACGGTTTTTCCGCAATCCGACAGTTTGGCACTTGCTGGACGCTTTGCAACAGGAGCATTACGGGGGAGGGTCTTTCTTGCGGGATCTGGACCGCTTGACCGAACAGGCGCGGGAGCGCTTCCGGCTGGCTGAAACGCGGAAAGTGGCGACAGCGGGCAGCGTCTATGCCCTTTATGGTGTCTTGCTGTTGAATCTGCTGCTCGTCTTGCTGCTAGTTCTGATCGATCCGCAGGGGATGGCAGCCTTCCGCGACATGACTGTCGGCAAATGGATCACCGGTTTGTCATTGATCGGGTACGCAGGGATTCTGTTTGTCACATTTCGTTTGATCCGACTGGGGGATGATTGAAGATGCGGGAAACAGGATTGTTTTTGATCAGTTTCGGAATCCTCTCTGTGCTGTTTGAGATCGTCTCCCGCGCGATCAAATCGGCGAAGTGGCAGTATTTGCGCGCGGTGAGCGGCGGTAAGCGGTATTTGCCGGACGGTTTGCGAACGGACGGGCTGTCGAGCTACGTCCAACATGTATGGTCCTTGTTGACAAAAGATCAACAGGCGAAATTGAAACGGTTGCTGATATGGAGCGGGACGGATCCGCACGGACGGGCAGATAGGTTTTTGGGAAGCGTGCTCTGGATCGGAATGGCGGGTTTGACGACGATGGGGGCGGCGGTGTTTGCTGCGGTTCGCTTTCACTCGTGGGCGATTTTGGCTGTTGGATTGCTTGCGGCAAGCCTGCTGCTGGGTACTCCCGCACTTGCCGTACTGCTCTCCCGAAGCAAGCGGGCCGACCAGATATTGCGGGACACTCCGCTGTTAATCATGACGATGAAGCGGGAACTGGTGCGTGACGCCAATTATCTGCAAGCTTTTCAGCGGGCAGAGAAAGAATTGCAAGGCGTTTTGCAAGAAGAAATCAAGCTCTTGAACGAATATGTACGGTCGACACAAGGAGATTTGCGAAACGGGCTGGAACAGTTGCGGATTCGCTGCGGCCACCGGGCGATGGATCTGTTTTGCATGACCATTCTGCAAGGAATGGACACCGATCGGGTACAGGACGGATTAACGGAGCTTGATATCCAAATGTCCGGATTATTGCGAGATCGAATCCAGAAACAAACGGAAAAGCGAAATCTGATGGTGTTTTTCGGAACATTGGCGGCTGCGTCGATTCTGCTGCTGCAAGGATCCTTTTACGGATTTATGAATTTCAAGGAACAGATCAGCAATTTGCCGTTTTACTAAATTCGCATGAACAAAATGAGAACCTATGGGAGAGTGAATCGAATGGAAGTATTGAAATGGTTGGCAGTCGGTGTATTTGGCATGATTGTGATTGCGGTGGTTGCCATCGCGGCGTTTGATCCGTTGCAGACAGTCGGAGGGAATATGGTGGCGGAAATCGAAACCCAAATCAATTCCCTGATCAATCTGCGTTAGCGAAGGTTTGTCCGGATGAAAGAAGTTGTGAGAGAACCTATTTCGGCGAGGATGACAGGCGTCTCGCGCATTGTGCTGGAAGAGCGCGGGAGTCTCGACTTGTTTGCCCTGCTTTACAGCCTGTTGATCACGGCGGCCGTCGTGTGGACGGTTTATATGGGATATCACGCATTTTTAACGCAGCAAGCATTGTCGGAAGTGGCGAGAAAAGGCATTTTGCTGATGGAAATGGCGGGCGGGATGACACCCGACATCCGAACTTCGCTCGAACAGGAACTGGTCCGACGAGGATTGGAACGGACGCAGGTGACGGGCACACCCGCCCCGGTGACTTTTCGCGGCGACATTGAACTGCGTCTCAACTACCCCTATCCGTTCTTTCAGACACGGGTGACTGCGGCGAATGTGATGATTCCATTAGGCGGTGTCCGGCATTCGATTAGTCTGAAGAACCCGAGGTGATTCCGGATGCGGCGCATCGTTCGTGAGCAACGGGGATCCTTTGCCATCCCGATTCTGTACATGGTGATCCTGCTCTTGTCCCTGCAGCTGCTGGCTTTTGCCGTGGCACGCTACTGGGTGCAGGTGATCCGGGAAGACATTCAGACCAAGCTGGACATGAGCAGCATGGCAAGCTATCCCAACCTCAATCTGGAAAATCTTGCGGAGACCGCGTCTGTCACTTTGGAAACAGCGGAAGCGAAGAAAACATTCGAATCGGTCTTGGCCAAACAACTGGAGATCGATCCGGTTACATTGGCCCCGCTTCCGTCCAGCCCGGTCGAGCGGCTGCAAATTGACAAATTCAAGATCTATCAATCATCGGAAGTACCGGCCAGACTAGCGGATGGCCGTATGATACTTCACTCCCCCGCGATCGAGTCGCAAATTACCGTACATATACGGCTCCCTTTTCTCGATCGCAACTTTCCCTTCACCTTTCACTCCGTAACAGATCTTCCCCAGACCCCGTAGCGCGCTTTAATCGCCCCCCTGCGCGCTGCGGGGTTTCTCCTTTGGGGGAATATACGACGGGTCCAATCCGATTCCGACTTCCCTCGTATTCGGCGACAAAACAATTCTCCTCTGGGGCAAACCGGAATTGGAGGAACAATTGGGAAACATCCGGTTTACATTGGCGCCGAGGGCGTTTTTTCAGTTGAATCCGGAACAGACCTACAAGCTGTACAATCTGGTGTCGGATGCAGCGGCATTGAGCGGAACGGAAACGGTGGTGACGCCTATTGCGGGGTGGGAACCATCGCCCTCTGGCTGGCGCCGCGCGCAAAAGAAGTTATCGGGATCGACATCATTCCGGAAGCGATTGAAAACGCCAAAGACAATGCAAGGCGATCGGGGGTTCAGAATGCCCGTTTTGTAACGGGGCCCGCAGAAAAGGTATTGGTCGATATGGTCAAGCAGGGATTCCGGCCGGATGTCGTCGTGGTGGATCCGCCCCGGTCGGGCTTGGATCCGAAACTGCTGCAGGCGATTCTGGAAGCGGAACCTCAACGGTTCGTCTACGTTTCCTGCAACCCGCCCACCTTGGCAAAAGACAGTCAGGTGCTGATGAAGAAGTACGAAATCCGGAACATCCAGCCGATTGACATGTTCCCGCAGACGGCGCATGTAGAGTGCGTAGTGTCAACACATTTAAGAAAATAATGGGAACTGATCGATTACCGAAAGTCCAACATGATGTTGGGCTTTTTTTCAGGTGTATTGTAACAGATACGTTGATACGAGATATTTCGACATAAATCTACATAATCGTGTATAGACAAATATTACCTATCATGTAATAATATTTCTAGATAGAAAGTTCAATTATAAAAATGTTAATATTACAATAATATATATATTAATACTGTCGTTATAGTAGATAACTTTTAAATAATTATTTAAAATACTTATACTAATGATCGCTCATGATTGTCATCTTAAATGCCATTTTGAAGAATGAGAACAAACTGGAATAATGATAGATCACTAAAATAGTGGGAGGGGGGAAAAGGTGAGGATCTTGATTGTAAGTAAAAAGTCGAAATTTCTTCAAGATGTTCATCGCTTGCTTTATGTTACGGAAAACCAAGTAGAGCATGTCTTAGATATTGGGGACGTGTTTGAGGCATTAGAAAGAAAAACCATTGATGGGGTGATCCTTGACCTTCCCTATCCTAAAGAAAAGGACGTTAAAGCATGCCAAGAGATAAAAAGTCGATCAGCGAATATTAAAGTTTTGGTGTTAAGTATGGACACAACAACAGAAACAAGAGTTTCAATTATGAAAGCCGGATGTGACATTTTTATTGCCGATCCTCCCACTATGTTTATCGAAAAAATTTCAGAATATCGTGCGTTATTAGGAATTCGCGACTCTGTAGGGAAGGATGAAATCAAAATTGCTCCTGATATCATCTTTGATGTTAAAGGATGGAAGATAATCTGTCGGGGAGACATTAAAAAGTTGCCGGAGAAAGAGTATAGAATGCTTTATTTATTTGCAACGTACCCCGGTCAAGTATTCACTACTGATCAATTATTAGAAATTATCTGGGATGAAAGAACTGAAAAAGAAAGAGTTCGAAATTATGTAAAAAAAATCCGCCGGAAAATTGGGGATAATGGAAAAAATCCTAGAATCCTGATGCATGAACACGGGGTAGGGTACTATCTACAAAAATATCAATAGAAAAATATCGAAACCGTTAATGTTAACGATTTTTTATTTGTTAAAATTTCAAAATTACACTCCGTATACACTAATAAAACACGACAAATATATAGTGTATACGAAACAGTGCTGATACATTCAAAATAAATTACAGATGTTGTTGGTTCTGCGGTACTTCCAAATCTAGGCTTGATCCGACTCTATTCCCCAATAATATTGAGTGGGTGATTTTTTGAAGAGGAATATTTTCATTTCTATAATTTGTTTGTTTGCTATA
>JAGVBM010000086.1 GCA_020059765.1 Bacillota bacterium | reverse complement strand
TCGTTAAATCCTGTTGTCCGAGCACAAACATACCGGTCAGGTCCGGCAGCTTTCCAATAGGATACTTGCATCTCTTGGAATTTTCAATCCAAACCTGCATTCAAACCTGCAGTAAGCGTTCACTGGTTCACGTTAATGGGTTTAAGGGTTGGTTGATTTCAATGTCTTAAGACTCTATTCAGGCGTGTAGCCGCTGTTTCTTCTCCGAGGGGTGCGCACCGCTGTTTACGTTCGGGGGAGTTGGCGGTCAGGCAGCCCGCTGCTGCGCGAATTATTCAGGACTTGGGGTGTCTCCTTCGAGACTCATTAATAAGTCACGGGTTCTACACAGATCAGATTCCTCTCTCATTGTACCCGTGAAAAGCCAGTCAACCCATTGCCTTACGAATTCCATGGCTTTTTCGCTCAAACAGTAGGGAGTAAATTCTATGGTTTTCGTACTGCGGCCAACGGGCTGGATATGATCGAACCTGATTATCGATTCTTCCCTTCCGCCGATTGGCAGCTTTTCCCACAGAAATTGCGGATACTCAATGCATCTAACTCGCCCGCTAAACTCTCCTGTAAATTTCCCATTTCTGCCGTATGACGGAGCTACCAATATTGTCGGGTTTGTTCGGGCTTTAGCCATGTCCCGAGTTAAGCTATCTCTGACTTCCGTCCCACCTTTAGAAACTATGATAGCCGGTCTTTTCTTTGCACGGTATACACAGAAGATTTCTCCCTCATGAAGCGGCATAGCCGATACCGGAAGATCTTTTTTTCTAGGAGGTTCGCCGATGCGGAATGTTTTAATTCTTACACGAGCAGTTTGGTGTTCCTTAGGGTCCTTTCGGCCAACGACCTCTAAGGTATATGGGATTTTGTCAACGTGGGGGAGGTGAGCCATAATGAGTCGTCCTGGTCGGTAATCATCACCGGAATATTCTTCCCACCAGGGTTCGATGAGAGACTGCGGGCAAAACTCAGGGTAATTCTGGGTCATTCCGGACCCCCGACTTCCAAACATCCTCTTCAAAATAGGCTACATATTCCGCTCCCTCGGGTTGGGTTCCGGCTGCTTCATCGAGCTGCTTTAAACCCTCGAAAAAAATATCATCATACCGTGGGGATGGTTGGCAAGTTGTCCCTTTGTCGGCACTGATCTTCTTTTCCAGGCGTTCATTAAGGTGTTGTTTAAACTCAGTAAGTTTTTGTTGGCGTTTCTTTTTCTGTCTTTTGGTTAATTCCGAATCAGGAGTTTTTTCCTCATTGATCTCATCAGATGCACCAAAGGACGCAGCTAATTTGAAATCTATAATTTCATCGGGTGCAGCATTAATCATGGGGGCCGTTTTGTAAATATAATCAAGTAGATTATGAGTATCTGTTCCAAATTTCCGGACATTTTTTTGAACCGATCCCATTATGGTGAGGTTCATTTCGTTGGTTAAGCTTTTATGAAGATAGTCATCAGACACAGACCACCTTACAGAATCGTCAGAATATTGACTCTCGATTTCTCGGCGGTCGGCTTCTATGGACTGAAAAGCAGGTTCGATTTCCCGGAAACATTCAAAAGACCATGGACCGAAATTATGGAACTTCCATTCCAATCCGGTGTATGTTTGCCCCTTATGGTATCTGGCATAATCAAGATCAGCCAGATAAACGTATTTAATCAGATGGATAGGTCCCAGTTCTTTTTCGAAAGGGTCATTTTGGCTTGCCACAGATAATATGTACTGTAACAATTTGTGAAGTTTTGATTTTTGAGCTTCCATATCGTTCACCCTAGAGCACTTATCGGTCATTTCCTACTGAGACAATAATCGCTCAGGGTTGGACAGGCAATCTCGTTTCAAAGGATTCTTTTGTTGCATCGAGCTCCGAAGAGCCCCAGTTGATTGTAACCAGATTGTAACCAGATTGTAACAGATGAGACCCCAAAAGACCATAACAGACCCCTAATGATCCTGGCTTGAAAAGAGGTCTAAACGGACGAAGAAGCGGGAAAACCTTTAATTTCATCATCTTTCCCGCTTGGCGTGTTTCGCATTCTGAGTCCGGCGCGTCTACCGGTTTCACCACCTTGAAAAAACGTATCTTTGGATAACGCGGTTCAGGTCGGATTGTCAACCAATTTCCAAATTTATTATTTCTTCGTTGATCATATAGACTCCCTTCGCTCTCCTGTTGGTTTACCTATAAAATCGGGCAGGGTCCCCGGATTGTTGGATCGGGCCGAGTCTATCCCGGGCATGTTGTCAATGAACGGAATCGGGCAAATCATCATCCATTTTCGGAGGCATCCAAAATATCGTAAAGAAAGTTCATGAATTCCGTTTGGGCTGCTATCTTCTGCCGAATGTTGCTGCCCGGATCTTCTAACGTCACCCGCACGGTAAATTCATACCCGGACCCGCTGTCGGTTTCAGTTGTGGTGAATGCCACTGACATCGATTGTGTCGTTTTTGTTCAATCCAAACGCCAACTCTCTTAACTCACTTAAATCACTTAGACATTCTTCGCTGACGTCGTCGTGCCCCTCATCCTCTCCAAATTGGTGAGCGTGAAACCTGATGTATGGTGAAAACCCGTCTCCTTCAAAGTGCCCAGCACATGATGCCGATAATTCGATTCCGCGTTCCATCATTTTCACTACGACATCCACGAGTTGATCATCCACTTCTATAAGCTCAGAATCACAACTGCAGTTTCTCTTGGGGCAAAAAGAGAGACTCGGAAAATGGCCGTCATACACTTCATGACAGCAGGGACATATTTTTTGCATGATTTTCCCTTTTCTTGGACAGAATGAACACCCCGGCCCTCTCGAACCGGGGCTCCTGTTCGAGCTTTTTTGGAATATCCATAAAGTTCCCTCTCTTTCTCATTTATTGTTGCCATAAAGCCAGCCAGGAACAAAGTGAAAAAATTACCCGATCGCCTGCCAAATTCAATGTATATTTTTTGTTTTCCGAAAAGTCGAGAAGAGCATTCTCAACGAGTTTTTTGGGGTCTCGTCAATTCCCAGGGTTTGTATTTTGCGGTATGAAGACTG
>JAGVBM010000353.1 GCA_020059765.1 Bacillota bacterium | reverse complement strand
TTTGATACCTTAATAATAAAGTAAAAAGGTACAGCCTCCTCATTTTTTTGAGGGACTATACCTTTTTAGTTCAAAGGGACTTTTTCAGTGGCCCCCATTGCTGCGGGGGTTTTTCGTTAATTAGGTTGCGGGATTTTGTCTGCTGGAAGCGGCATTTGTTTGGATCAGGTTTCCGGCAACAAGCGGCTTAAGACGTCGGCAATTTCATCGGCAAAGGAAGAAATGGGACGGCCGGCCCGAATTCCCCTGCTCATTTCGCGAATGCGCGTCACCGTGTCGACATCTGCCGATACGACGACTTTGTATCCAGGACCCGTTCGTTCCGCCGCTTCTTTGACCGAATACTTTACCGTATCGATTTTTGAACCGCTGATGTCAGCTTTCAAATCGACGCCAACCAAGGCGAGTTTGCCCAGCAGCAGCACATAAGCCTGTTCCACACCGGGAATCCCGGTTAATACTTGGGCGATATGATCGGCTTGCTGAGAGGGGTTTCCGTAGGTAGTTGCTCGATTTCCTTGCTGTGGAGCCCGCATGTTTTTCTGTTCATCGGGATTTCCGGGCATTCCGGGCGCTTCCTTGGCGGAAGGATTCCCTTCACCTGGCGGTGTGCGATCCTGGCTCGGTGTAGTGAATCCGTCTTTGGTGGTTCCAAAATTTGGATTTTGCGCGGCGGGACGGCATCCGGCCAATGCTAACAAAGCTGCAGCAAGCATGAACAGGGGAGCCCGTTTTTTCGATTTCATCATGATCACCTCAATGGTAGTATTTCCTGCAGTTGCAAAATAATCGTGCGGAATGTCACGGTAAAAATGGCTGAATTTGGGGCAGAATAAGATTGAGGTGAAAGAGAATGACGTGAAATTCTTATGGTGACGGGAATTTCACGTGAAACAAATCAAAAAAGTTCAAAAAAATGTCGATTATACTTGATCAATTCGACATGAATCTGTCTTTTTTTATCGAAATGAATAGATAGTCGTTGATTTTAATCGGGAGGGATTTTCTATGCAGCAAAATCCGAATGATCAAAAACTTGTGGAATTGCTTCGCGAATCGAAAAACATTAGCGTTGTCGGTCTGTCCGACGATCCAGCGCGTCCGAGCAACGAAGTCGCACAATACCTCCAATCCCAGGGATATGAAATCATTCCGATCAATCCAAAAGTAAAGTCTGTTTTAGGCAGGGAAGCCCATCCGTCTTTGCTGGAAGTGGAAGGACCTGTAGACATCGTTGACGTTTTCCGTCGAAGCGAACAGATTCCCGAAGTTGTGGATCAAGTGTTGCAAATGAAACATAAGCCAAAAGCAGTCTGGCTGCAGCTCGGCATTGTCAATGACGAACAGTTCAAACGCATCCAAGACGCAGGGATAATGGCGATTCAAGACGCATGCATGAAGATTGAACATCGTCGTCTTTTGGGGAAAGCAAAAATCTGACAGGAGGGCGTCGGCATCATGCCGGATAAGCAGACGGAGAAACATTCGCCGCAAGGATCTGATACAAACCGTTTTGTTGGTGCTTCGCTTCCCAAATGTTACGAACATCGTGCATCGATGAAGTGGATGACCATTGAATCGTTACGGGTTGTCCTTGAAAGATTGGACAACAGGACAATGGGCCGTGTTCTGTTCTTGACCTCCATTGGAGTGGTAGAAGGGGAATTGACCGAAATAGCCCCTTCCTATTCAGAGTCATTTGAATTGGAAGGGGAAGATTCTTTCGTGCCGGAACTCACTTCCATGGTGGCAAACTTGCGAATCGACCTGCTTCGTTTGGCGGAACAGTCGGATCAACAGTTGGAATTGGTTGATACAGCTCCATTAATCGGATTGAAAAGAGTGACGATACGCACATCCGGACAGATAATCGAATTGCCTGAACTCACTCTGTTTGCCGACCAAATTTCCGGTTTTGCCATTTCAAAACTTACGGTTCATTAGTTGTCAGTGTTTGATGTTTCTGCTAAACTGACTTTATTACTTCACTAGGGGTGCTGTTTCCGGAATGGCTGAGAGAGGCGAAGCCTCAACCCTTTGAACCTGTCAGACGGGTATCGTCTGGGGCTGGGTAATGCCAGCAGTAGGGAAGTGACGGGATTGAATTTTGTGATTCAGGCCGCCTTCCGTGAGGGCGGTTTTTGCTTTGAATCATGTATCGACAAGTGAACAGAAAGGGTCGGGGAGACATGGAATTGCTGATTAACGGGCAGCTCGCCCATATTCCTGGCGCCAACACGTTATGGGACGTGGTCAATCATTACGGTCTGAACGAAAAAATGATTGTCATCGAACATAATCTGGACATCGTTCCCCGCGAGAAATATGGGATAACGCCAGTGGCGCCGGGTGACAAAATTGAAATCGTCCATTTTGTAGGCGGCGGTTGAGGATGAGGGGGACTTGGAATGGCAGAAATGACTCAGCAGCAAGACATTTTAAAAATCGGAGACCATCAGTTTTCTTCGCGGTTGTTTTTGGGCACCGGAAAATTTTCCGACCTTGTTGTCCAATCTCGTGCGGTGGAAGTGTCAGAAACGGAAGTATTGACGTTTGCCGTTCGTCGGCTGAATCTGGAGAATCCGCATGAAGCAAACTTCCTGGAACGGTTGGATCTGAAAAAGTTCACTTTGCTGCCGAACACGGCCGGCGCCACAACAGCCGAGGAAGCTGTGCGAATTGCACGATTGGCGAAAGCGTCCGGTTTATGTGATATGATCAAAGTCGAAGTGATCGGCAATCCGAAAACATTGTTGCCTGACCCTATTGAAACATTGAAGGCAACACAAATTCTTGTGGAAGAAGGGTTTACGGTACTGACGTATACGTCTGACGATCCGATTTTGGCTCGTCATTTGCAGAAAGCAGGGGCACATGCAGTTATGCCCGGCGCTTCACCGATCGGATCCGGTCTTGGCATTGTTAACCCGCACTATCTCAAGTTTATTATTGAAGAGGCGACTGTTCCCGTCATTATTGACGCCGGAGTGGGGGCTCCGTCCGATGTGGCGTTAGCCATGGAGTTGGGTGCAGACGGAGTGCTTCTCAATACTGCCGTTGCGTCGGCGAAATCTCCGGTGTTGATGGCGGAGGCCATGAAACTTGCGGTTCAGGCCGGACGCAAAGGGTATCTCGCGGGACGAATTGCCAAGAAACGTTATGCCAGTGCCTCTTCTCCTGTGGAGGGAATGATCGAATAGTGCAAATTCAAAGATTTTCGTTAGGAGCGTTTCAAACCAATTGTTATGTGATCACAGATGAGGCCACACATACGGCAGTCGTGCTTGATCCGGGATATCAACCGGATATTGTGCTGGATGCCATCGAAGGCTATTCGGTCACACATATCCTGTTGACCCACGCTCACTTGGACCATATCGGCGGTTTGGCTCAGCTCAAGCAGCATACGAGAGCCCCGGTTTATATCCATCAGGAAGAAAGAGATTGGCTTACCGATCCCATGCTGAACGGATCCGGCAGATGGCCTCAAGGGGGCGGTTACATTACGGGGCCAGCGGCTGACCGATTCGTTGCGGAAGGGGACATGATTTTTTTTGGCGGAACGGAAATTTTAGTGCTTCACGTTCCTGGTCATTCTCCAGGCTCGGTTGCATATATATTGAATGATCAGGTGTTTGCCGGAGATACGCTGTTTTACGGAAGCATTGGGAGAACCGATTTGCCTGGCGGCGATAGGGAAACCCTGCTGCACAGCATTCGGACAAAATTGTACACTCTCCCCGACAATACCTTGGTGTACCCCGGGCATGGTCAGGAAACAAGCATCGAACGGGAAAAACAACTGAATCCTTTTGTCAGAAACGTGAGCCGGTTCGTAGATGAAGTCGAATGATGCGCTTCTGCATGATTCGACTTTTCTTATAAATTTGTTTCCTTAAAATGGGAATCAAAAATTTTCTCTGCGAAAGAGAGGGGAAAGGAGGAATTTTCGTTCTCGAAATAGAAAGTATATCTACGAACAAAGTCTAACCATCACTATTTAGTCTGAAAATTTTAAAAAAGGGGGATGTTTATGAAGAAAAGTTTGCTTTCCATTTTAATTTGGACAGCGATCTCCGTGTTGGGCGCGGCAGCCTTCGGGATACTGGCGTTGTCAAACGGGGAAACCATTTCGGCAGCTTGGCTCGTAATTGCCGCTGTCACCACATACGCTGTCGCTTATCGCTTTTATAGTAAATTTATCGCCAAGAAAATATTTGAATTGAATGACAACCGTGCAACTCCGGCGGAAATTAACAATGATGGAAAAGACTTTGTTCCGACTAACAAGTGGGTGTTGTACGGTCATCATTTCGCTGCGATTGCAGGTGCAGGCCCGTTGGTGGGACCGATTTTGGCCGCTCAAATGGGTTATCTTCCCGGTACCCTGTGGATTATTATCGGTGTTGTCTTGGCAGGAGCCGTTCAAGACGGAATCATTTTGATGACCTCCATGCGGCGTAACGGTAAGTCTTTAGGACAGATTGCAAAGGATGAAGTTGGGCCGTTTGGCGGCATGATCGCATCCATCGGAATTATGGCTATTATGATTATTCTTATTGCCGTTCTTGGACTTGTCGTGGTGAAAGCGCTTGCCGAGTCTCCTTGGGGTGTGTTCACCATCGCGATGACGATTCCGATAGCGATGTTCATGGGAATCTATATGCGTTATATCCGTCCCGGACGTGTCTTGGAAGGTTCGATCATCGGCTTTGTTCTGTTAATGATATCTCTTTGGGCTGGTCAATTCGTTGCGGCTGACCCGACTCTCGCAAAAATGTTTACTTTCACCGCAGCTCAATTGGCAGTGATGATTGGCATTTACGGCTTTATCGCGTCGATTTTGCCGGTTTGGTTATTGTTGGCACCTCGCGACTACTTGAGCTCTTTCTTGAAAATCGGTACGATTGTCTTGCTGGCAGCCGGTATCCTGATTGTAATGCCGGATCTGAAGATGCCTGCGATCAGCCGTTTTATCGATGGAAGCGGACCGGTATTTGCCGGCAATCTGTTCCCGTTCTTATTTATTACGATTGCCTGCGGTGCAATTTCCGGATTCCACTCCTTGGTTTCATCCGGAACGACGCCGAAAATGTTGGAAAAAGAATCGCATGCGCGTATGATCGGATACGGCGGTATGTTGATGGAATCCGGTGTTGCGATTATGGCCATGGTTGCAGCCACCGCCCTTGATCCGGGACTTTATTTTGCGATGAACTCTCCTGCAGCAGTGATCGGAGCCGATGCAACCGCTGCCGCTGCAAAGATTTCGTCTTGGGGGTTCACGATTTCCGCAGATCAAATTACTAACGCAGCCAAGGATATCGGTGAAAAAACTGTCCTTTCCCGTACCGGTGGTGCACCGACACTGGCGGTGGGAATGGCTGAAATCTTCTCCAATTTCCTTGCTGGTGCCAAAGCATTCTGGTACCACTTTGCAATTCTCTTTGAAGCCGTGTTTATTTTGACGACAATCGATGCAGGAACCCGGATTGGTCGGTTCATGTTGCAAGATTTGATCGGTAACGTTTACAAGCCTTTCGCAAAAACCAATGTATTTACCTATAACGTACTCGCATCCGCATTGGTGACACTCGGCTGGGGTTATATCCTTTACCAAGGCGCTGTTGATCCCTTCGGCGGAATCAATTCGCTGTGGGCGTTGTTCGGTATATCCAATCAGATGTTGGCTGCG
>JAGVBM010000097.1 GCA_020059765.1 Bacillota bacterium | reverse complement strand
CACATCAAAATCGGACTGCAAGTAACTCGGAATCCCGCCTCCGTCGACCAAAATTCGCATTCCGCCGGGTGTTTCGATCAATGCGCTGTCCCCCTGTCCGACATCCAGAAAGGTAACGCGCAGTTCCGGCGAATGCAGCTGGACCAGCAGAATGATTGCGGCTATCACGACGAAGACGGGCATCGCCATCTTGACCAGACGCGGTTTCAGCGATATGAATCGAGAGACAAGAGCATCCCTGCAAGTTCGGACATTCAGCAGACATAACAATCCCCCATAGATGAGAAACACGCCCCATACGGGAGGACTGGGAATCGACCACGTCCAATCGGATGTCGCACGGGCCAATGCGACGACGGGATTGACCAGCAGCCACATCAGCAGACGGTACAGTCCGATGAATGGCAGCGCCAACCAACCGTGCAGCATTCCCAGCAATATCAGGAATATGCCAAGCGGAACCAATACGAAGGTCATCGGCATGATGTACAAATTCGCCAAGATCGACCAGGGGGAGATTTGGTTGAAGAAATAGACGAGCAAAGGCAAAGAGGAAATTTGCGCGGCAGCTGTTACAGCCAAAGCGGACCGCAGCCAGAAAGGACCGGGAATCCAACGCAGCAATCGGGGTGTTATCAGAAGCAAGCCGAGGGTTGTAACAAAAGACAGCAGAAAACCGATGTCTCCCGTGAGGCTTGGATTCCAGAGGGAGGACAGTATCGCGGCAATCGCCAGAGTGGTCAACATGTCCGCATGTCGCCCCAAGGAGAGTCCGACAATGACGAGGGTAGTCATTACCCCGGCCCGCACCACCGATGGTCCTGCACCTGACAGCAAAACATAGACACCAATCAATCCGATCGCAGCCAGACTGGCGTATGACTTGCGGATACGCAGGAATTTGAACAAATACATGACGGCACCCGCCAAAAGCCCCACATTCATTCCGGAAGCGGCCAGGATGTGCGTGATGCCTAATGTCTCAAATGACTCTTCCCATAGGTCAGGCAGATCGGCTGCGAAGCCGAATACCAAGCCTCCCGCCAATTCCGCTTCTCCCGCTGAGAATAACAGATGCAGCGTCTTCCACACCTTTTGATACAAGCGGGAAATCGTTCGTCCATACAAGCCCGGATCGGAGTCGATGATCCGCAGATCCGAATCGGTTCGGACGGTCATTCGTGCGTGAATGGCTTGTCGGTTCAGGTATTCCCGATCATTGTATCCGCCGGGGTTACGGGTTTCCGAAGGTGCCAACAGCAGCCCCTTGACTTCCGCTTGATCCCCGTACGTAACGGGAGAGACGGGAAATTGTTCGTTTTGCAGGTCGGATTCGTTCCGCAGGTCGGATATTCGCACCCGGTCTTGCAGCCGAACTGCAGGTTCTCTGTCCATCGACAAACGATCCAAGCGGAGAGTGTACTGCCATTTACCGTTTCGATAGACAGGATTGTCTTCGACTGTTCCCACAACCTGAACTTGTGACTCGTAGTAGGGGAGCAACAGATTGGGGTAATAGAACGAATAGGATTGGCTGTACATAAATCCCCCTAGGACGAAGAACAAGGCAAACAGCCAAAGCGGGATCGGACGAGAACCGCGTTGATCGCGCTGCAAAAAGAGCAGCAGTGTAAGGAGTGGGATCAAGATCAACAAAAGGATGGAAAAGACAGTCGGAGGGATCGGCGCAAATCCAGCCAAACCCACACCAAACAAAAACAATACGGCGGCATACAGAAGGATTCGCCGCACATACATCCCTTCTTTCAGAATCAAAATACAGATTCAAAATACAGATTCGAAAAGGAACGCACGCTACAGATTCAGGGGACACCGGAAAACTCACGGGGGTCACTTGGCTTGCAAAGGAGGGGGGTAAGCGTCAAGCAAGAGGATTTCTGCCGGAAATGGAAGGATAGGAGCGGGAGAGCCGGACGGCCCTCCCTGATCTGCTCAAAGATGACTTTGTTTCAAGGCTTGATCCAAGTCATGTTTCAGGTCATCCAGGGATTCCGTTCCGATGGACAACCGAATCATGTCGGGAGTTACGCCGCTTGCCAACTGTTGTTCCTCAGTCAACTGCTGATGCGTAGTGCTGGCCGGGTGAATGACCAACGACTTGGAATCCCCGACATTGGCCAAGTGTGAGAATAGTTCCAGCGAGTCGATAAACTTGCGTCCCGCTTGCAGTCCTCCTTTAATGCCAAAAGTCAAGATCGCTCCTTGTCCTTTCGGCAAATAGCGGCGGGCAAGCTGATGATAAGGGCTCGATTCAAGTCCTGAATAGTTGACCCAACTGACCAGCTCATGCTCCTCCAGGAATTGCGCAATAGCCAACGCGTTTTGCGAATGACGTTCCATCCGCAAATGCAGCGTTTCTAATCCCTGCAGCAGTTGGAACGTATTGAACGGTGAAATCGCGGCTCCCAGATCCCGCATCAATTGCACGCGCGCCTTCACGATGTAGGCCAGATTGCCCAATGCTTCCGTATAAGACACGCCGTGGTAACTCGGATCCGGATCCACCAAGCCCGGAAACTTGCCGTTGGTCCAATCGAATTTGCCGCCGTCGACAATGACGCCGCCTATCGAAGTTCCGTGTCCGCCGATAAATTTCGTGGCCGAATGAATGACGATATCCGCACCATGTTCAATCGGACGGCACAGATACGGAGAAGCAAATGTATTGTCGATAATCAGCGGAACGCCCGCTGCGTGGGCAACTTGGGCGACAGCTTCAATATCCAGCACATCGACGCGCGGATTGCCGATCGTTTCCCCGTAGACCGCTTTTGTCCGATCGGTGATCGCCTTCCGGAAATTCTCCGGATCTCCGGGATCGACAAACACCACGTCGATTCCGAGTTTTTTCAAAGTGATGGCAAACAGGTTATAAGTACCTCCATACAAATTGGTGGAGGACACAATTTGATCTCCAGGTCCCGCAATATTCAGGATGGAATAGGTAATCGCCGCTTGCCCGGAAGCTGTTGCCAGTGCGCCGGCGCCTCCTTCGAGCAGGGCCACCCTTTTTTCAAACACATCCTGCGTCGGATTCATGATTCGCGTGTAAATATTGCCCGATTCCTGCAGGGAAAACAAATTGGCGGCGTGCTCCGTATCCCGAAACACATAGGATGTTGTCTGGTAAATCGGCACCGCCCGCGAGCCGGTCGTCGGGTCAGGCTCTTGCCCCCCGTGCACCGACAATGTTTCAATCCCCCACTTGCGTTCTGTCATGCTCGTTCTCCTCTCGTCTCAATCTGCGTCTGCCAGACATTGTCCCCGCCACCGTCTCGCAGCCTGATAAACTGCAAGACGGTCTTTCCGTCATCGGATCTCCTAGTAAACGGTTATACGATCCCGTATCGCCTCCAACAGTTTGGGACCGATTCCTTTGACCTGAAGCAGGTCGTCCACCGATTGAAACGGTCCGTTCTGTTCCCGATACTGGACAATCGCTTTCGCCCGGGTCGAACCGATTCCTTCCAATCCGTCGAGCTGTTCGGCGGTCGCTTGGTTGATATTTATTTTTCCGGACTGTGCTGATGAGTATGCCCCTCCAGCGGATCCGGATGCGGATGAAGAACCGTTTGCAGTTCCTCCTGCTTGCCCCTTCAACGGCACCACAATCGAACTTCCGTCCAGCAATTTCTGGGCGAGATTCAAGGATTCCAGATCCGCCTGTTCAGTCGCCCCGCCAGCAGCTTGGATAGCTTCAACAACCCGCGACGATCCGGGAAGCGTGAACACGCCTGGCGCATGTACCGCACCTTTGACATCGACTGTCACTTCGGGAATCGGTTTCGATGCAGCGGTTTGCCCGGTGCTATCCGCCAGTTTGGGCAACGGAAGCTCTGTCGCCATTGAAGGACGTCCATACATATAAATACCGGATGCGATCATAATCAGAACCAGGAATCCGATTAATACGACCTGTTCGCGTCTGGTCAGACGAAGCATGGAATCACCTCTGATCCTTCCCCCGTTCTTTTCAATTCGATGCGGTCGGCCGGAACCCCTCCTTATCACAAAAATTTTTGAAGATTCCCTGATCTTTTGTCAAAAACCTGCCAATTTGCATGATTGGCAAGTTCCATAGTAAAATATCGTTGAATAGATTTGAAAGTGAGGAAGCGGGATGCTCACACCCAGCATGGAAGATTATTTGGAAAAGATTTATGAACTCATGAAAGAAAAAGGGTACGCTCGCGTTTCGGATATCGCCTCATCCTTATCCGTGCAGCCTTCCTCCGTGACGAAGATGATCCAAAAGCTCGATGAACAAAACTATGTAACCTATGAAAAATACCGGGGCATCATTTTGACGACT
>JAGVBM010000420.1 GCA_020059765.1 Bacillota bacterium | reverse complement strand
ACTGTTTGCACGAATTGATGGTCATGTGAAACAAACAGAATACTGCCTCCAAAGGAAATCAGCCCGTTATTCAGTGCCGTAATCGACTCTAGATCCAGATGGTTGGTGGGTTCATCCAGCAGTAAGACGTTCGCGCCTTTACACATCATCTTGGCAAACATGCAGCGAACTTTTTCACCGCCGGAAAGAACATTTGCTTTCTTTAACGATTCTTCCCCGGAGAACAACATCCGCCCTAGGAAGCTTCTGATAAATGTTTCGTCCTGCTCTTTCGAGTATTGACGCAGCCAGTCAACCAAATTGAGATCTGTCTTAAAATATCCGGCGTTATCTTTTGGAAAATACGCCTGTGATGTCGTGATGCCCCACTTATATTCACCGGAATCAGCTTCGAACTCGCCCATGAGGGTTTTGAACAGCGTTGTTTTAGCCAGTTCATTCGGTCCGACTAAAGCAATCTTATCCCCTTTATTCACAGTAAAACTGATATTCTCCAAAACCTTTTCGCCCTCAATGGTTACCGACAGATTTTTTACCGACAGGATATCATTTCCAGCCTCACGCTCCGGCTTGAAATCGATGAACGGATATTTGCGTGAAGACGGCTTAATGTCATCCAGAGTAATTTTTTCAAGCTGTTTTTTGCGGGATGTGGCTTGTTTCGATTTCGAGGCATTCGCGCTGAAACGTCGGATGAATTCCTCAAGTTCCTGAATCTTCTCTTCCTTCTTCTTATTGGCGTTTTTTGACAATTGCAAAACAAGTTGGCTCGATTCATACCAGAAGTCATAGTTCCCAACATACAGCTGTATCTTGCCGAAATCGATATCGGCAATATGTGTGCACACCTGATTCAAAAAATGTCTGTCGTGGGAAACGACAATTACTGTATTGGGATAGTCATAAAGAAATTTCTCAAGCCACTTGATTGATTCCATGTCCAAATGGTTTGTCGGCTCGTCCAATAACAGAATGTCAGGGTTGCCAAATAATGCCTGAGCCAAAAGAACCCGTACTTTTGCGTTGCCGTCCAGCTCTTTCATCTTCTTCTGGTGAAGTTCGACAGGAATGCCCAATCCCTGCAATAATTCCGCCGCCTCCGGTTCCGCTGACCAGCCGTTGAGATCCGCGAACTCGCCTTCCAACTCAGCGGCACGCATGCCATCTTCCTCGGAGAAATCCCCTTTTGCATAGATAGCGTCTTTTTCCTCCATGATTTCATACAGCCTGCGGTGTCCCATGATCACTGTCTTTAACACTTCAAATTCGTCAAACTCGAAGTGATTCTGTTTTAAGACAGCGAGTCTTTCACCGGGGGTAATGATCACTTCCCCGTGATTAGCTTCCAATTCTCCGGAAAGGATTTTCAGGAATGTCGATTTGCCTGCCCCATTCGCTCCGATTAAACCGTAACAGTTTCCGGGAGTGAATTTTATTGTCACGTCTTCAAATAATGTCCGTTTTCCATATCGCAGAGTAATCCCGTTTGTACTGATCATCAACATTTACCACCTTTGATAATTTTGACCCATAACTTTCTTACTGTATCATACAATATAGGACGCCGTCATGAATTGGTCAAAAAAGAGCACTCGCGCTGAGTGCTCCATCGGTTAATTTGCTCACAGTTCGAACCGGTCGGATATCTGGCTGATCTTGTCAGATACTTCCCGCAAATGGTTGGTTTGATCGGCCAGTTGTTCTGTCGCATTGTACTGCATTTCACCGGTAGCCGCCACTTCCTCTGCCGAGGAAGTAAATGATTCGGAGATTTCACGCACTTTTTCGATCCGAGTCTCAATGGAGTCGACCCCCTTCAGAACTTCGGACATAACAACTGAGATGCGATTCGTTTGGACTGCAGTGGTTGACGATTTCTCTGTGAGATTTTGGATCAACTCCTGCATTTCGCGAACCAGTCCAAGACCTTGATCCACTTCCTCCCGTTCTTCTTTTACAATGTTTGCAGAGTACTGCGAGTTTTGACTGATGCTGCCCGCAAGCTGCATGACCTGGGAAGCCACTTCGTCCGACCGGGAAGCCAGTTTGCGCACCTCATCCGCCACCACGGCAAACCCTCTTCCCTCTTCTCCCGCTCTTGCCGCCTCGATAGCCGCATTCAGTGCAAGAAGGTTTGTTTGTTCTGCGATTTCCCGGATACCAAGAATCATTTGCTCTATTCCCGCAGCCTGTCTTTCCAGCTCCTGCATGGAAGATTCTGCAGTCAGGCTGGCATGTTGAATTCGCTGCATTTGAGCCAGCAACGTATTTGTTTTATCCATTCCGATCACCGCAGAATTTTCCGCTTCTTGCGATTGTTTGCTTGCCGCTTCCAGTTCGGATCCTGCCAGACGGATTTTATTGTTAATCTCTTTGAGGGTTTGTTCTGTATCTCTGACCAATTGGGATTGTTCCGCCGACCCGCCGCTGATTTGCTGCAGACTTGCGGATAATTGCTGGGAAGCTGCGAGCAGGTCGCGAACCATGTCCCCCTGTTTTTGACTGATCTTCTGTGTGGAAGAAGAAGCGTTGCGCAGTTCAGTCAGGATATTGTGCATGCCGATTGCCATTTTGTTAATTTCAAAAGCAACTTGCCCTAACTCGTCCCGTCGTTTCGTTTGAGCCCTTCCTTTCAGCCTGCCGGAGGAAATCGACTTGGTAACCGATACCCAATCCCGCCAATTTTGATGAAATGTGCGAAACAAGAGTTGACTCATAACGACTGCAACCAGCAGGGTCGCTACAGAGAAAACCATTCTTGCAATAAGCGAACTGCTTGTCCAGATACCGGTCAAGGCAAATGCAACGGGTGTAAGAAAGGATAGCAATACTTTCCATTTGTAGGATGAGGCTGGTAGAATCACCCCTAATCTTACGGCATAAGCCGGTTTCCCATTGATTCGGACAGGAGCGGCCGCGTCCAGTAAAAGTTCGCCGGTGTTCCGGGTGTAGAGTTGAGTGATCGGTTCCAAGGTTTGAGCCGCTTTAAGTTCCGTCGGGTTGTTGAAATAGATTCCTTCCCGCAGTCGGTTGGAGTGTATCAGGCAAAAACCGTCCCGCTCATAAAATGCCAAAAACTCGTCCTTTTCAAGCATCCGGTCAATTAGGTCCCGCAGGTCGGGAGTTGCTTCCTCCAATGAGCGGTTCGTCAAAAGACGTTCCATATCCTTCGCAGCTGCCTGTACTTTGGACAAAGACCTTTTTTTCAGTTTTGATGATACTCTCATTTGTGCACCCCTTGCAGAAAGTATAGATAATACAAACAAACGTGTTTTATAATTATTAATTCCCGAATAACCGTGAGATTCCTATCTGTATTACGGCAATTTTCGAAAAAGTCCATCGCAGACCGCAGGATGCGGGTCAAGTGTTCTGCAGATGATATCTGTGAATTAAACTCTGTTAGAGATTGGCAAAATAATCTCAACGGCAGTCCCTTTATTTACTTCACTCGAAATGTTCATGCTCCCTAAATGCTCTTCGATAATTTTATAACTAATCATTAACCCTAATCCGGTGCCTTTTTCTTTGGTCGTATAAAATGGTTCTCCTAGCTTTGGCAGCCGTTCCTCTGAAATTCCACACCCCTGGTCAACGAAACGAATCAATACCTTGTCAGAATCTTTTCTCTTTACCTGCATTATGATTTCTCCCCCATCCGGCATTGCATCGATTGCATTTTTAAGAATGTTGATGAACACCTGTTTTAAATGGTTCCCCACACATTGAATGGTGGGAATATCATCCTCAAACTCAGTTAGAAAGCGAA
This sequence comes from Bacillota bacterium, assembly GCA_020059765.1. Lineage (GTDB taxonomy): Bacteria > Bacillota > Bacilli > Tumebacillales > Effusibacillaceae > Effusibacillus. Next base: position 1,774 of record JAGVBM010000420.1, on the reverse strand, counting down.
CATTATTCATGATGGCCTGAGTACCTAGCAGAGCAATAATATCTTCCAAGATATTGAGAAGATCTCTTGGTTCAAACTTGATAACCTGTGGTTTGGCAAGTACAAGAAATTCACTAATGATGAGTTCTATACGATCTAATTCAGATAACATAATAGTAGAATATTCTTTATTCTCACTTAAATTGGATTCGAGTAATTGAACAAATCCACGGATAGCCGTTAATGGATTGCGAATTTCATGAGCTACCCCTGCTGCCAACTGACCTACCACCGCAAGCTTATCCGATTTCCTCAGCAATTCCCCGGTCCTCTTTAATTCGGTTATATCCTGTGCTATTCCATAAATACCGACGATTTTGTTTTCTACAATAATAGGGATATTTGTAATTGATAAATCAATGCTGCTTCCAGTCTTGTGTAGAATAGCAGTTTCATAATTCTGCGGTTCTCCCTGCATTGTCTTCTTAAAGTATTGCAATATCCTCTCTACATCTTTTGGAACTACAAGAGACGTAAATGATTTTTGATAAAGTTCTTCAAACGGATAACCTGAAATCATATAACCGGATGGATTCACACTCGTGAAATTCCCGTCAGAATCAAGCGAAAAAATCATATCGGGATTATGTTCAAAGAGTGATCGATATCGTTCCTCACTCTCCTTTAACCGTTGTTCTGCCTCCCGACGCTTCGTTATATCACGAGAGACGAGGACAATGCTTTCCACCTCTCCATTTTCGCCAACCACAGGGGAACCGTACGTCTCAAGATAAACCCAACGGCCATCCTTATGTTGAACGCGAAATTCAAACTGACGTGGTTTTCGGGTTTGAATCATTTCTGAAAAAACATGATGTACTGTATGAACGTCTTCAGGATGAAGCAAATTGATCGGCAATGATTCCGGTGAGAAGCCTAATATCATTCGATGAGACGGAGAAGTGTACCTGAAAGTTCCGTCCACTCCAATGACAGCAATTAAATCAGACGTATTTTCTGCTATAATACGGTACTTTTCTTCACTATTTCGAAGCGCTTTTTCCATTGTCTTTCTCTCGGTGATGTCCCTTAGAATACCGGCAGTGGCACGCACATTTCCCTGTCCGTCTTTAATAGGCGAAACCATCACGCTTACATGAATTAGGCTTCCATCTTTTTTTTGTCGAATCGTGTCATGTTCAGTAATGCCTACTCCCGAAAACACCTGCGTAAAAATTTCTGCAGCCTCATCTATCAAATCTTTGGGAACAATAGGAACCAATCTGCCAACAACCTCTTGTTCATTCCAACCAAACATCTTTTCGAAAGCACGATTCACTTGAACGGTATTACCTTCTAAATTAACGATCACGATAGCGTCAGAAGAATTATTGATAAAAGACTCCAGTTTTACCTTAGTATCAAAAAGTTCCTTCTCCGCTGCTTTTCGTTCCGTTATATCTCGAATAATCCCACGAAAACCAATTGGTTGCCCTTCTTTATTCTTCACAACAGAAATTGAACCCTCAGTGAATCCTTTATAGCCGTCTTTTCGAATATACTCCCATTCTATTGATCTAATAGGCTGATTGGATTTATAAGCTCTATTCATGATGGAATATATTTTATTGACCGCTCGTTGATCCATGAGATTGTTAATTTCCATTCCCATCAATTCGTCTTTGGAATATCCAAGAATCGCACACAATGAATGATTTAAAAACGTTAACCTGCCATTCATATCGAGTTCGTAATAACCGTCTGTAAGACTTTCCAGAATTACTTGATTTTGTTT
>JAGVBM010000178.1 GCA_020059765.1 Bacillota bacterium | reverse complement strand
GTTCATGTAATTAAATATTTCATATGCTTCCTGGGCGCACATCACCGATCCGTTGATCAACATCTGGCGAACATTCGGGTCAGCCGCTTCCAAAGCCGACGTCATTTGGTTGCGGGCCGAATTTTTATGTGCGATCAGCACCGCGCCGGCAATTGTCGGATCATTCATGGCCGGATTGCCCATTTGCGGAGAGACTGGCGCCGGATTGCGCAGCCCGTACTGAATGTCATAGGCATGCCCGGTGTGCATCGGAATGGTTTTCGCCTGGGCCGGTTGATAATCATGGGTATAATTCACCAGTTGGTTATATCCTTGAATCGCCGATTGGATATGCCGATGCAGCATGTCGCGCAAGGTGGGATCCTGCGATTGCTGTTCATACATGGAGAAATGCTCAATCATCATTTTTTTCTCATTCAGGACTTCATGTACTTCCATGGTTTCGTGCGCGCCAAATGGCATTGAAAAACACTCCTTTGCTGATTTGTCCAGCGCTAGAGTGCCCAAACCCGGCAAGCATTATTCGGCAATTCCCTCATCGCCCTCAAGCCTTCAACCCAATAACGCACCGTTAAACTTGTCGACGATTCGCTCCCACACCTCTGGCGTAATCGGTCCCAAATTCACCCGGTACATATCCAGCGAAATGTCGCACCCGTCCCGATCGTTGATATTCGTGAATGACGCAGCCACTTCCCGGCCGTCATCCAATGCAAAAGTCAAAACATAATCTCCTTCCGCCACGTCAACAACCCCCTGTCTCCCGACTGTTCTTCCAGCATCATGTCGATTGGATCATTTCAATTAGATTCCCTTCCGGATCGTGAAAATAACAAAGCCGGGTCTCCGCTTCATACCCCGGTTGTTTCAAAGATACAGGCGGTGTCACAAAAGACACGCCCCGATTGATCAATTCCCGGTACCCTTGTTCGATGTCATCCACTTGGAAGGCCAGATTCCGAAAACCAGTCTGTTCCGGCAGCACTCGATGCAGCTGTCGCTCCGCCACCTCATGATACTGGTACATCTTCACTCGAAAATCAGATCCGGGCAATCGCAAGTGGGCCATTTTCATCGACACATCCGGCAGCCCCACCCCCCGGCTGAAGATCTCATCCGCAAATTCCGATTCCACCATCACTTCAAACCCCAACACATTTCGATAGAAATCAAGCATTTCATCCAAATCGCGGACGATCAGGTTCACATAGAGCGGCTTCAACAGCACGGAAATACCTCCCTACTCCCAATGACAGACTTCCAGCCGATTCCCGTCAGGATCATGAAAGATGAAATATTGCACCGCTCCGTCATCCTCGATGTCCTCCACTTCTACGCCGCGGCTTTGTAATTGGACATGTGCCCGTACGATATCTTCCGCGAAGAAAATCGGATAGCCGGTGGCAAACCGTTTCGCAGGCATCACTTCATCCGGCTGCAATTGATAGATCGTCAAAGGGGTACCTTCGCCCACCTTGTAAATAACAATCTGATGATCGCCGTCCCCGACGTACGAGGGAGTCAATTGCAAAACACCTTCATACCATTGACGCGCTTTCTGCAAATTCTTGACTCGCAGGATCACCGTATCAATTCGAGAAAAAAGTCCTGACACTTGTGTCATCCTTTCTTTTTCGAAATATTCTTATGTATGATGCGCTCCAATAATTTCCACGGCAATAGCTGCTTCAAGAGAATGCCGCTTGTTGCTCCTTTGCCGATCGGATAGCGCAGTTTGGGAGAGGGGGACTGGGCCACCCTGACAATCGTATCGATGACTTCTTTCGGATCGGCAGCCGTTTCCCCGATACGTCGGACCATCCTGCGAATGGTTTCCATCGATTCGGGATAGGCCGATGCTTCCGCGTGAACCGTCGACTGCAGCCCTTTCCCCCAAATCTCCGTCTTGTAGGAGCCGGGTTCGATCAGCACCACACGTACCCCATAGGGCAGCATTTCCAGCCGCAAGGTTTCAGTAAATCCTTCCACCGCATGTTTGGAGGCAACATACGGTCCCATCGCCGGAAAGGCGATACGTCCGCTGATACTGCTGATATTCATGATCATGCCCTTGCGTTGCTGCCGCATATAAGGCATCCATGCTTTCGTTACGGCCACCAAGCCGAAAAAATTGGTCTCAAACTGGCGGCGCCATTCTTCCAATGCAACGTCTTCCACAAACCCGCCGACCGCAAATCCCGCATTGTTGACCAGCAAATCGATCCGGCCGAACCGCTGCCAAACGTCTTTAACGACCGATTCCACCGTGTCCGTTTCCGTCACATCCAACCTGACCACTTCGATACGATCCTGAACACCGGCTTGCATCGCCGCTTCCCGTAACCGTCCCTGGCTTGCCGGATCTCGCATGGAAGCTGCGACCTCATACCCCGCTTTCGCCAGCGCCACGCTGGCCAGCATGCCAAAGCCGCTGGAAGCTCCGGTAATGAATGCGACCGGTCGCCCGTTTTTCGTTTCCACAGGCTCTCTCTCCTTCCAAAAAGCGGATATTGCTTTGATGATACCATGTTCCGTTCCGCACAAACAATAAGACCGCCGGATTCGTTTCCGACGGCCGTTTTTTATCAATTCTGTCCTTTGACGTATTTGGCGTCAAACAAGAACATCTTCATCAACAGCACGAGAGAAGGCACCAGCAGCACCAATCCGCCGATAAACGCCCAAATCAACGCTTCTCCCATCACCGAACTGGTTACCCCGTCATGAATGGTGATGTACGGGTAGAGCAAGTAGGGCAAATGCGATTGGCCGTAGCCGAAGAAGGCGCTGGCAAATTGCAGCATGACGAACAAAAACGCCAGTCCGTAGGCTTTCCGCTGCATGATCAGGCCCAAGGCAGCCAGGAAAAAAGCCATCGACACAACAAACAGCCAACTGCTGTTCAACATGGCGTTGAAATGTTCCACGTTGTGATTCCGCATGGAAACGAAGACGAGAAAACTTGCGAAAATCGTCGGCAGTGCCCAGAACAGCGCCCAACTGCGCAGCACCTTCTCCGCTTCCCGATCCTCGGCTTTATTGGCGTAATAGGTCAAGAAACTGGAACTGATGAACAGAACGCTGACAAGGGCGAGAAAGACCACCGACCAAGAGAAGGGACTGGTGAACAGTTGATCCATTAATAAACGGATCTGACTCCCTTCCTCCACGATAAAGCCGCCTTCGGAAATGGTCAGGACGGTAGCCAGGGACGCAGGAATGAACAGTCCTGTCGTCCCGTATAAAAACAGGTACACATTGCTCGTTTTGCTTCCGTAGTGGTTAAATGCATAAAACGAACCGCGTATGGCCAACAGGATCAGCGCAATGCTTCCCGGCACCAACAAGGCGGTCCCGTAATAGTACGCCGTATCCGGGAAAAATCCGACAATCCCGACGATAAAGAAAATCAAGAACACGTTGGTGACTTCCCACACCGGGGAAAGATAGCGGTTGATCACTTTGTTGACAATTTCGCCCTTGCCCGTGATTTTCCCGTAGTAGGAAAAAAATCCGGCCCCAAAGTCGATGGAGGCGACAATCACATATCCGTACAGAAAGATCCACAAGACGGTGATGCCAATCATTTCAAGCGACATGTCATTCCCTCCTCACTGTTGGATGCCCCGTTTTTGCATTTCCAGCTCCGGTGAATTGTTGCGGAACATGCGGAGCAGAACGCTCGTTGAGACAATCGCCAAGACCGCATACAACAGCGCGAACAGGATCAGCATTTGCCCCACATCGCCGGACATGGTGGCTCCTTCCGACGTTTTCATGTACCCTCGCAAGATCCAGGGCTGTCGGCCGATCTCCGCATACATCCAGCCCAGCTCAATCGCAATCATTGCCAGCGGGCCGCCGGCCACGATCGAGCGCAGCAGCCACGGATTCCACTCGTATTTCTTTTTCCAGGCACGCGCCAGGATAAACAGGCCGGCCACAACGGCCAAGTACATGCCGAGAATCACCATCAAGTCAAACAGATAGTGGACATAGAGCGGCGGCCATAATTCTTGCGGGAAGTCGTTCAAGCCCTTGACTTCCGTGTTCGTTGTGCCGCCTGCCAGAATACTCAGGGCTCCCGGCAAGACCAGAGCGCCTTTTACTTCCTGCGTCTCGGGATCGAGAGTTCCGCCCAGCAGCAGGTCGGCCTGGGGTTTGGTCTCAAAGTGCCATTCGGCAGCGGCCAATTTTTCCGGCTGGTATTTGGCGAGGAACTTGCCGGACAGATCGCCGACCACAATGGTTCCGACCGCGAACACCAGCCCCCAGATCATCGTCAGCCGCAGCGCCTTGCGATGATATTCGCCGCCTTTTCCTTTCAGAATCGACCAGGCCGTAATGGCGGCCAAGATGAACGCTGAAGTCAGATAGGAAGAGGCAAGCACGTGTGCCACCTTGCTCGGCGTGGCCGGGTTGAACATCGCCTTGATCGGTTCGATCGCGGCAATCGCGCCGTTGGCCAGCGTGAAACCTTGCGGTGTATTCATAAACGCATTGACTGTCGTAATAAAAAATGCGGATGCGGAGGATCCGATCACCACCGGAATCACAAACAGCCAGTGATACAACGGTTTCTTGAAGCGATCCCACGTATACAGATAGATGCCCAGGAAAATCGCCTCAAAGAAAAAAGCGAATGTTTCCATGAATAACGGGAGGGCAATAACCTGCCCCGCCACCTTCATGAAACTGGGCCACAGCAGCGACAACTGCATGCCGATGGCTGTTCCCGTCACGACACCGACAGCCACCGTTACCGTGAATCCGCGGGCCCAACGGCGAGCCAGCAAAATGTAGTGCGGATCCTGCTTGCGAATGCCCAACCACTCCGCAATCATGATCATAACGGGCACGCCTACGCCAATTGTTGCAAAGATGATATGAAATCCAAGTGTTAACGCTGTAAGGATTCGGCTTAAAGTTGCCGGATCGAATGACATATGTTTCCCTCCCACCAAGCAGCACGGTTTCCCCTGTGTTTTGTTTTTTATAGTAATATACTTTCTTGCTTTCAGGGGGCGCTCTCCGGTACGGGAAATCGAACATTTCGCGTCAAAAATATGTCTAAACTTTGACATATTATCAATTTTCAATAAATTTATTCTAAATATGAAAAAAAGAGGTGCGAATCTCCTCATTCGCACCCCTTCCGCATTATCCTTCTACTGTGTTCGAACTTTCCGCCTGACGCTGCGATCGCCGCCACGCCCAAATCAACAAGACGACGCCTGCGACAATCAACGACAAGCTGACCAATTGAGCCACCCGCAGCGGCCCCAGCATCAAACTGTCCGTCCGCATGCCTTCAATTACAAATCGGCCAATCGAGTACAGGAGCATGTACGAGAACAGCACTTGTCCGTCAAATCGCCGCCATTTGTACAGAAGCAGCAGCAGGATGCCGAACACGAGCAAATTCCAGAGTGATTCGTACAGGAACGTCGGATGATAATACTGTCCGTCAATGAACATTTGCTGTTGGATAAATTGCGGGAAATTCGAGATAAACTCTTGGGAAACAACCTCTCCGTGAGCTTCCTGATTCATGAAGTTGCCCCAACGGCCGATCGCCTGACCCAAGATGACGCTCGGCATCATGATGTCGCCAATCAACAGGAAAGGCAGTTTGTGCTTGCGGACATAATACAATCCTCCGAGAACACCGCCGATCAAACCGCCGTGAATCGCCAAACCGCCGCGCCAAATAGCGAATGCTTCGAGCGGATTGGTCACATAGTACGGCCACTCAAAAATCACATAGTATGTACGTGCACCAATGATCGCCAGCGGAATAATATACAT